>NZ_JBEXKG010000004.1:102452-129689 GCF_040609555.1 Streptomyces sp. NPDC004658 | reverse complement strand
CCACCCCATGGCGATGTCGCTCTGTCCCACCACGACTGGATCAGCGCCACCAGCGGATGGATGACCCCGACCGTCGACCGCAGCGTAGGCGGCTGCCGGCCGCTCCGCGGGCCCCGCCGCCGGCCGTTTCGCGGACTCCTCCACGGGGCGTTCCGCGGACCCCTCCGCAACCCGTCCAGCCGGGCCGCCCGGCACCCGCCCAGCCGACCCCTCCGCCACGCGCCCCCTCGCCGCCCCGGCGCGCCCCGCCGACGGTGCCCCTGCCGCGCGCTCCCGGCGCGCCGACGTCCTCGTGGACCGGCCCGGTGCCGCCGTACGGCTCGCCGGGTGCTGCACGCCCGTACCGCCGGACGAGATCACCGGGTTCGCGGTGCGCGGGGGAGTGGTGACCGTGCACCGCGTGGAGTGCGCGGCGGTGGCGCACATGAAGAGCAGGGGGCGCGCGGAGATCGACGTGCGCTGGGGGGACACCGCCGAATGCCGGGTCACCCTGGTCGCTGAATCGTTCGGCCGCCCCCATCTCCTCGCCGACCTGACCGAGGCGATCGCCCTGCAAGGCGTCGAGATCGTCTCCGCCACCGTCGAACCGCCCAGCCAGCAGCGGGTGCGCCACACGTACACCCTCCAGCTTCCCGACGCGGCCCACCTCCCGGCCCTGATGCGGGCCATGCGGGACGTACCGGGGGTGTACGACGTGAGCCGGGCGCAGCACCAGCCGCGGGCGTCCTGACGACGGCGTCCCGCCTACCCGTTCGGGTGGGCCGGTCGCGCGTCGCCGCCGCGGGGCGGGCAGCCACTGGTAGCGGTGGTCCATGCTGCTCACCCCCCGCTCCCGACCCCGGACCGCCGGCCTCCGGACCACGCCCAAGGTGTCCCGGCACCGGAAGGCGGCCCTGCTCGCCTCCGCCGTCTCCGTCTGCCTCCTCGCCGCCGCGGCGCCGCCCGAACCGCTCGGCGTGGGCGACCGGCTCTTCCCCTACCTGGGCAACCCGGGCTACGACGTCGCCTCGTACGACCTGTCCCTCACCTACCCGGGCACCAACGACAAGCCGCTCCAGGCCGTCACCACCATCGACGCCTGGACCACCGCCGACCTCAGGCGCCTCAACCTCGACTTCGCACACGGCACCGTGCGGTCGGTCGAGGTCGACGGGCGCCCCGCGGACTTCACCAGCGCCGGCGAGGACCTGGTCGTCACCCCGGACGAGCCCCTGGACGAGGGCAGCCGGATCCGGATCACCGTGCGCCACACCAGTGACCCCGTCTACGGCAAGGACCAGGAGGGCGGTTGGGTGCGCACCTCCGACGGCCTCGCCATGGCGAACCAGGCCGACGCCGCCCACCTGGTGTTCCCGTGCAACGACCACCCCTCCGACAAGGCGATGTTCACCTTCCGGATCACCGCGCCGAACGGCTACACCGCCGTGGCCAACGGTCTGCCCGCCGGTGCCGACCGGGTCGGCACCACCACCACCTGGACCTACCGCACCCAGCACCCCATGGCCACCGAGCTCGCCCAGGTCTCCATCGGCCGCTCGGCCGTGCTGCGCCGCGAGGGCCCCCACGGCCTGCCCGTGCGTGACGTCGTCCCCGCGGGCGACCGCAAGGCCCTCGAACCGTGGCTCGCGAGGACCCCCGACCAGATCGCCTGGATGGAGAGCAAGGTCGGCCGGTACCCGTTCGAGACCTACGGCCTGCTCATGGCCCAGGCCGCCACGGGCTTCGAACTGGAGACACAGACCCTCTCGCTGTTCGAGAAGGACTTGTTCACCGAGCCCGGCTACCCCCGGTGGTACATCGAGTCGATCATGGTGCACGAACTGTCCCACCAGTGGTTCGGGGACAGCGTCACCCCCCGCAGCTGGTCCGACGTCTGGCTGAACGAGGGCCACGCCACCTGGTACGAGGAGCTGTACGCCGAGGAGACCGCGCACCGGCCGATGGAGGAGCGGATGAAGGCCGCCTACGGCGCCTCCGACCGCTGGCGCGAGTCCGGCGGCCCGCCCGCCCGGCCCAAGCCGCCCGTCCCGGGCCAGAAGATCAGCATCTTCCGCCCCAGCGTCTACGACGGCGCAGCCCTCGTGCTCTACGCCCTGCGGCAGGAGATCGGCCGGCCGGCCTTCGAGCGGCTGGAGCGGATCTGGGTCCGGGAGCACCAGGACGCCACCGCCGCCACCGCCGACTTCGTCCGGCTGGCCTCGGCCATCGCCGGCCGCGACCTGAGCGGCTTCTTCAAGGCCTGGCTCTACGGCGAGAAGACCCCGCCGATGCCCGGCCACCCGGACTGGAAGCCCACGGCCGAGGCGCAGCCCGCCGCGCCCCGCACCCGGCGATGACCCGGTGACGACCGGCGATAACCCGGTGACGAGACGTGCCGTACCGTGCGACCATCTAGGGGTGGGCGCGCAGGGGACACGGGAATCTCCCGGGGTACCCGTGCGTTGTACCTCACGAAGCGGCACGGGCGACCGCCCGCCGTGCGGAGGCCGTGACGCCGACGCCGTGACGGCACTCCCACCGACGTATCTCATCGACGTAAGGATCCAATGACCTCCTCTTCTTCCCTTTCCCAGGACACCAAGCGCCTCGCGCACGCCTATCCCGAGGGTCTTCGGGCCGATGCCCTGATGGAAGAGGACGTCGCCTGGAGCTACGAGATCGACGGCGATCGGGACGGCGACCAGTTCGACCGCTCCGAGCGCGCGGCCCTGCGCCGCGTGGTGGGTCTGTCCACCGAGCTGGAGGACGTCACCGAGGTCGAGTACCGCCAGCTCCGCCTGGAGCGGGTCGTGCTCGTCGGCGTGTGGACCACCGGCACGGCGCAGGACGCCGACAACTCCCTCGCGGAGCTGGCCGCCCTCGCGGAAACCGCGGGCGCGATCGTGCTCGACGGCGTGATCCAGCGCCGCGACAAGCCCGACGCGGCCACCTACATCGGCTCCGGCAAGGCCGCCGAGCTGCGCGACATCGTCATCGAGACGGGCGCGGACACCGTCATCTGCGACGGTGAGCTGAGCCCCGGCCAGCTGATCCAGCTGGAGGACGTCGTCAAGGTCAAGGTCATCGACCGTACGGCCCTGATCCTGGACATCTTCGCCCAGCACGCCAAGTCCCGCGAGGGCAAGGCGCAGGTCGCGCTCGCGCAGATGCAGTACATGCTGCCGCGGCTGCGCGGCTGGGGTCAGTCGCTGTCCCGGCAGATGGGTGGCGGTCGCGGCGGCCTCGCCACGCGTGGCCCCGGTGAGACCAAGATCGAGACGGACCGGCGCCGGATCCGCGAGAAGATGGCCAAGATGCGCCGGGAGATCGCGGAGATGAAGACCGGCCGCGAGATCAAGCGCCAGGAGCGCCGACGCAACAAGGTGCCCTCCGTCGCCATCGCCGGCTACACCAACGCCGGCAAGTCCTCCCTGCTCAACCGCCTCACGGGCGCCGGCGTCCTGGTCGAGAACGCGCTGTTCGCGACCCTGGACCCGACCGTCCGCCGGGCCGAGACCCCGAGCGGCCGGCTCTACACCCTCGCGGACACCGTCGGCTTCGTCCGGCACCTGCCGCACCACCTGGTCGAGGCGTTCCGCTCCACCATGGAGGAGGTCGGCGACTCCGACCTGATCCTGCACGTGGTGGACGGCTCGCACCCGGACCCGGAGGAGCAGCTCGCCGCCGTACGCGAGGTGATCCGGGACGTCGGCGCCACCGACGTGCCCGAGATCGTCGTCATCAACAAGGCGGACGCGGCCGATCCGCTGGTCCTCCAGCGGTTGCTGCGCGTCGAGAAGCGCTCGATCGCCGTCTCGGCACGCACCGGCCAGGGCATCGAGGAACTGCTCGGCCTGATCGACAACGAGCTGCCCCGCCCCTCGGTGGAGATCGAGGCGCTCGTGCCGTACACCCACGGCAAGCTGGTCGCCCGCGCCCACACCGAGGGCGAGGTGATCTCCGAGGAGCACACCGCGGAGGGCACCCTGCTCAAGGTCCGGGTGCACGAGGAGCTGGCGGCGGACCTCGCGCCGTACGTGCCGGTCTCCGCGGTCTGACCCAGCCCGCCACGAGGGCCCGCCACCCCACTCGGGTGACGGGCCCTCGTCATGCCCACCGCCAGGTCACCGCCCGGCGAACTGCTTGCTCACCGACTCGTACACGCCCTTGGCCACCTCACCCAGCCGGGGACCGGCCAGCCAGCCGGAACGCACCGGGCCGATGGACGTGTTCGACACCAGCGCGGGCTTGCCGTCCGCGCCCGTCTCCACCCAGCCGCCACCGGAGGAGCCACCGGTCATCGTGCAGCCGATCCGGTACATCGTGGGATCGGACTGCTCGATGGAGAGCCGTCCCGGCTTGTCCTGGCACTGGTACAGCAGCTGGCCGTCGTACGGCGCCGCCGCCGGGTAGCCGGACGCCGTGATGCTCTTCACCTGGGGCACGGCCGGCGCGTCGAAGTTCACCGGCAGCGCCCCGCCGACGGTCTCCTCCAGCGACTTGCCGCCGCTGCCCTGCTCGGGCGTCACATGGATGACGGCGAAGTCGTACGACGCGCCGTCACCGCCCGTCTGACCACCCTTGCTGATCCACTGCTGCGAGGTCTTCGCCGCGTCGGCCCACCACACGCCGTACGGCGCGATCTCGGAGCGGCTGGCGTTCTCCAGCTCGGCCGACGACCTGCCCTGGTCGTTGTACGACGGCACGAAGGCGATGTTGCGGTACCAGCCGCCCTTCTTGCCGGCGTGCACGCAGTGACCCGCGGTCCAGACGAGGTTGGACTTGCCCGGGTGCGCGGGGTCCTTCACCACCGTCGCGGAGCAGACCATGGTGCCCTCGGGAGCGTCGAACAGCAGCTTGCCCGAGGTGGCCGCGCGGGCGTGGTACGGCGGGGCCACCGCCTGGGCCTGCACCGGCTGCGGCGCCGGATCCGTCACGCCCTGGTCACCGGAGATGTCGTTGTCGTCGACGCCCTGGTCCGGGTCGTCGGCGCCACGCATCCGGTCCGGGTCCCACAGGCCCTTGATGATCGGGTTGATGAAGTCGTTGGCCTCGCGCAGCCAGTCGTCCCGGTTCCAGTTCTTCCAGGCGCCGTGCTTCCACTTGTCGATGTCGATCCCGTGCTCCTTGAGCCTCTGCTTCAGGTCACCCGGGATCGTGATCTTGCCGTCGCCGGTGCTCACCGCGGACGGCTTGCTGTCGGCGGTGTCGTCACCCCCGCAGGCGGTGGCGGTCAGCGCCAGCACCGACACGAGGGCGACCGCCGTCAGCGAGGTGGAGGTTCGGCGACCACCCCTCCCTCGCCGAGCGGTGAACGACGGCCGTATGGATCGCATGTACTTGACTCCCCCTGCTGTGAAAGGAACTCGGCGCTTCGGCCCGACACCGGCGGCGAACTCATGGAAGGTTCACGCCGGTCTCACGACCTTCTGGGAACGGCATCACACACTATGCCGTCGCCGTGGGTGAGTTCTGACGGGAGGGCAACGGTTCCGTCACAGGGCGACTGAACAGGGAACGCACGGCGGCCGGTCCGAGACCCGCCTCCTGTGCACGGCGCCCCGCGCCGACTGATGAGGTGTCATGAGGCGCGGTGCCGGTCCGTGCCCGGCCTCGCCCCTGGCCACCGCGGGGGCGCGGCGCGGCGCGATGCGTCTTCGGTGCTGGTGCTGGTGCTGGTGCTGGTGCTGCTGGTGCGGGCGCGGGAGCGCCGGTCCCCGTCCCGTCCGGCCAAGGATCTCCGGGCGAGCCCGTAACCGCCCGAACGGTCCGCTGTTGTAGCCGGTGGGGCCTGCTGCCAGTGTCCGGTCCCCGAGGACCAACTCGCCTTCGAACAACGGGGAGGACAGCGCGCCGTGGCCGTTACGGAGTCGATGGCTGGAGGCACGTCCGGGGAAGCGCGGGACGTGCACGAGGGGATCCTCAGACGCCAGTCGGCGCGTGAGTCCTCGGCACGCACCTACGCCCGCGCCCTGCCCATCGTGCCCGTCCGGGCGCGAGGCCTCACCATCGAGGGCGCCGACGGCCGCCGTTACCTGGACTGCCTGTCCGGTGCCGGCACCCTCGCCCTCGGCCACAACCACCCGGTCGTGCTGGAAGCCGTCCGCCGGGTCCTCGACTCCGGCGCCCCCCTCTCCGTCCTCGACCTCGCCACACCCGTCAAGGACGCCTTCGTCACCGAGCTGTTCCGCACGCTCCCGTCCGGCCTGGCCGACCGAGCCCGCGTCCAGTTCTGCGGACCGGCCGGCACCGACGCCGTCGAGGCCGCCCTCAAACTGGTCAGGACCGCGACCGCGCGCACCGGCATCCTGGCCTTCACCGGCGCCTACCACGGCATGACCGCCGACGCCCTGGCCGCCTCCGGCGGTGCCCCCGACGTCCGGGTCACCCGCCTGCCCTACCCGCAGGACTACCGCTGCCCCTTCGGCGTCGGCGGACCGCACGGCGCCGAACTCGCCGCCCGCTGGACCGAGTCCCTCCTCGACGACCCCAAATCCGGCGTCCCACTGCCGGCCGGGATGATCCTCGAACCGGTCCAGGGCGAAGGCGGGGTGATCCCCGCGCCGGACGACTGGCTGCGCCGCATGCGCCGGCTCACGGCGGACCGGTCCATCCCGCTGATCGCCGACGAGATCCAGACGGGAGTCGGCCGCACCGGCGCCTTCTGGGCCGTCGACCACAGCGGCGTCACCCCCGACGTCATGGTCCTGTCCAAGGCCATCGGAGGCAGCCTCCCGCTGGCCGTGATCGTCTACCGCGACGATCTCGACGTCTGGCAACCCGGCGCCCACGCCGGCACCTTCCGCGGCAACCAGCTCGCCATGGCCGCGGGCACCGCCACCCTCGCCTACGTCCGCGAGAACGCCCTCGCCGAACGCGCCGCCGCCCTCGGCTCCCGCATGCTGCGCCAACTCACGGAACTCACCCGCGCGTTCGCTTGCGTCGGAGACGTCCGGGGGCGCGGCCTGATGATCGGGGTCGAGCTGGTGAACCCGGAGGCCGACCACACCGCTCCTGGCCGGGCACCCCATGCCGGTGACGCCGACGATGCAGGTGGCTTGGGTGATGTCGGTGATGTCCTTGATGTGGGTGACGGCGGTGACCTGCGTGACGTTGCTGACGCCGGTGACGGGAGCCCGGGTGACACGGCGGACCGACCGGAGCCCACCCGTGCGCCGCACCCGGCCGCCCCCGAACTCGCCGCCGCCGTCCAGCGGGAGTGCCTCCAGCGCGGACTCATCGTCGAACTCGGAGGCCGGCACGCGTCCGTGGTCCGGCTGCTCCCTCCTCTCACGATCAGCGACGAACAGGCGGCGGCCGTACTCGACCGGCTGACCGACGCGGTGACAGCGGCCGTCCGCCACCACGAAGCGCATGGCCCACACCAGCAACGCCGGCCCTGCCCGGCCCAGCGCGCGGGCTGAACTCCCCCCGCGCCGGGCCCGGCCTCCGGCGCCGCCCCTCGGACGAACACCGCTCTCCATCCTCGCTCAGCCCCCTTTCCAGGCATCCACACCGACGTCCACCGCCGACCCAATCCCACAGCCATCCCGCCCCACCGACCGCAGGCCACGAAGGAACGGCGCCCGAGCGGACGACGGAACGAGCCCGCACCACCTCACCCCAGCCCCAGAGGAGCGTCATGAACGCCACCCCCGCCCCCGACGACCAGGGAGGCTCCGGCGCCCCGTCCTCTGCGGCACCGGTCACCGAGTCGGTCCCGCAGCAGAAGAAGCGGGAGACGGAACCCGCCCGGCGGACCGCTCCCGGCGCCGATCCGCTGGAGGACCCCGATCCCGACGCCGCGGCCCAGGCCGCCGCCGTAGAGAACCTCCTGCGGTGCTGGGCCCGCGAGACCGGCCTCGCCGCTCCCACGACCGGCAGCCTCCGCGTTCCGCTGCCCGCCAGCGGCGCCGCCCTCGTCGCGCCGGTCCACCACTGGTCCCCGACGGGCTGGCACCGCTTCGGCCTTCCGCGTCTGGCCGACGCGCCCGACACGGCGCCACCCGTCGACGCCGTCACCCTCGCCGCCCTCCTCACGAGGGAAACCGCCACCGCACCGGCCGACACCACCGGCGCCTCACCCCGCCCCGTCCCGGGCTCCGGTGACGGCACGAGCCCCAACGGCACCGCTCCCGGTACTGGCACCAGCGTCGGCGATCGAGCAGACGGTCCCGACCTCGTGGCCAGAGTCGCCGACTCCGTCCGCCGTACCGCGGCCTTCATCCGGTACCGCCGCGACCACCCCGCCGACAGCCCCGACCTCTTCCTCAGCGCCGAACAGGCCCTCCTGTTCGGGCACCCGCTGCACCCGACCCCGAAGAGCCGGGAAGGCCTGACCGAAGCGGAAGCCGAGCGGTACTCACCGGAACTGCGCGGCTCCTTCGCCCTCCACTGGCTGGCCGTCGCCCCCTCTCTCCTCGCGACCGACTCGGCCTGGACCGAGCGCGGCCGTCCCGTGCCCGCCGGCCACCTCGTCCGCCGCCTCGCCGGCACCGGGCTGCCGCTGCCCGACGGTTACACCGCTCTGCCACTGCACCCGTGGCAGGCCCGGGAGGTCCGGCACCGTGAGCCCATCGCCGCGCTGCTCGACTCCGGACTCCTCCGCGACCTCGGCCCCCTGGGGGCTCTCTGGTACCCCACCTCCTCCGTACGCACCGTGTACCGATCCGGTGCTCCAGCGATGCTCAAGCTCTCGCTCGCCCTGCGCATCACCAACTCCCGCCGCGAGAACCTCCGCAAGGAACTCCACCGCGGAGTCGAGGTGCACCGGCTCCTGCGCACCGGTCTCGCCCGCCAGTGGCAGTCCGCCCACCCCGGCTTCGACATCGTCCGCGACCCCGCCTGGCTTGCCGTCGACGGCTCGGACGGCCTGCCCGTGCCGGGACTGGACGTGGTGATCCGGCACAACCCGTTCACTCCGGCCGACGACGTCGGCTGCGTCGCCGGGCTCGTCGCCCCTCGCCCGCTCCCCGAGCCGTCCGCCGGTATCGCGCCGGACCATCCCTCTCGGCCCATGCGGTCGCGCTTGGCCCGACTCCTCACACGCCTCGCCGTACGCACCGGCCGACCCGTCGGTGCCGTCGCCGCCGAGTGGTTCCTGCGTTATCTGGAACAGGTCGTCCGACCCGTCCTCTGGCTGGACGGCGAGGCCGGTATCGCCCTCGAAGCACACCAGCAGAACACCCTGGTCCTCCTGGACCGCGACGGCTGGCCTGTGGGCGGCCGCTACCGCGACAACCAGGGGTACTACTTCCGGGCGTCCCGGCGAGCGGAGCTGACCGCCCGGCTGCCCGGGATCGGCCGGCACAGCGACACCTTCGTCCCGGACGAGGTCGCCGACGAACGCTTCGCCTACTACCTGGCGGTCAACAACGTGTTCGGCCTGATCGGCGTCTTCGGCTCGCAGCGTCTCGCCGACGAGCGGCTGCTGCTCGCGGCCTTCCGCCGCTTCCTCACCGCTCTCTCGTCAGGGCCGGCCGCGTTGCGCACCTCCCTGCCCGGCCGCCTCCTCGACTCACCCGTCCTGCGCTGCAAGGCCAACCTGCTGACCCGCCTGCACGGCCTCGACGAACTCGTCGGCCCGGTCGACACCCAGTCCGTGTACGTCACCATCGCCAACCCTCTTCATCCATGAGCCGACCCCCTTCGTCCATGAGCCAAACCTCCTTCGTTGATGAGCCGACCCCTTCATCCCCGAGCGAAGAACCTCTGCGCACCATCTGAGCGGACCGCCTTCGACGAGCCGCACACCCTCTCCCGCACATCCGAGGAACATGACCCACCACGTCTCCTGAGAGGAGCGCACCGTGCCTCCCACCGACGCGAGCGCCGGAACCGGACCCGTCCCCGCCCACCCGGACATCGCCGTTTCCCACGCGGCCACCACGGCCCCCGGTAACTCTCCCTTCGGGCAGTTCACCGTCGAGGACGACGACCCCGACAGCGAGGACACGCTGGAGCTGTGCCTGCCCGCTCAGTTCGTCGCCCTCCGCGCCGGGGAGACGGCCGGTCTCCTCGGCCGACTCGCGACGTGGGGCCCGGTCGCGACCCCGGTCGGCTCCTTCCAGCTGATGCCCGTACGCCTTGATCAGGACCTCTCGCTCGTCCACCGCTGGATGAACGACCCCACCGTCGCCGAGTTCTGGGAGCTGGCCGGGCCCCGGAACCGGACGGAGGACCATCTACGGGCGCAACTGCATGGCGACGGGCGCAGCGTGCCGTGCCTCGGGGTACTCGACGGCGTCCCGATGAGCTACTGGGAGATCTACCGTGCGGACCTGGACCCACTGGCCCGTCACTACCCGGTCCGTCCGCACGACACCGGCATCCACCTCCTGGTCGGTGACGCCGCCGACCGGGGGCGCGGGCTGGGATCCGCCCTCCTGCGCGCGGTGGCCGATCTGATCCTCGACCGGCGTCCCACCTGCGCACGGGTCGTAGCGGAACCCGATCTTCGCAACACCCCCTCCATCGCCGCGTTCCTGAGCGCTGGCTTCCGGTTCGCGGCGGAGGTCGACCTGCCCGGCAAGCGGGCCGCCCTCATGATCCGGGACCGAGTCCTGCGCGATGTGCTGTAGCGCTGCGTCATCGTGCGCTCACCCATAGATACGAGTGGCGGATCCGTGGTGTTCCCGCGTCGAAGAAAAAGTTCTCCCAGGCCGGATGGAGGGTTCCGTACCCGGGCCGCACAGCTACGAGGCCGGATCTCGGCGCCCGAACCCGAACCGCGTCGCCCGAACCCGAGCCGCCACCGCCCGGTCCCGAACCGCGTCGCCCAACCCGAGCCGCACCGCCCGAACCCGGATCGCACCGCCCTGCCGCCAGACCCGCACCCCCCGACACCAGACCCGCACCCCCCGACACCAGACCCGCCCCGCCCCCAGACCCGCGCCCCGACTCCAGACCCGCCCCGACGCCAGAACCATGACGACCCGGCGCCGCACCAGCAGTTCCCCCGCCCGTCCAATCCGGACGCAATCCCGGACGCATTCCCGAACCTGGTCCCACCCACCGGCCCACCCACTCAGGAGCCCCGCTCGTGCGCCCTCCCCCTGCCCCCGCCAAGACCCCCCGTTTGTCAGTGCAGGGTCGTAGGGTGGTCAGGCTATGACGAAGCCCTCCCTCTCCGAACTCCTGCATGCCGCCGTCGCCGCCGTCGGCGGCACGGAGCGCCCCGGCCAGGTGACCATGGCCGAAGCGGTCGCCGAGGCGATCGACGACGGATCCCATCTGCTGGTCCAGGCCGGCACCGGCACCGGAAAGTCGCTCGGCTATCTCGTGCCCGCGCTCGCGCACGGAGAACGGGTGGTCGTCGCGACGGCCACGCTCGCCCTCCAGCGCCAGCTCGTCGAGCGGGACCTGCCGCGAACGGTCGACGCCCTGCACCCGCTGCTGCGCCGCCGTCCGGAGTTCGCGATGCTCAAGGGCAGGTCGAACTACCTGTGCCTGCACCGCTTGCACGAGGGCATGCCGCAGGACGAGGAGGAGGGCCTCTTCGACCAGTTCGAGGCCGCGGCGCCCACCAGCAAGCTGGGCCAGGACCTGCTGAGACTGCGGGACTGGGCCGACGAGACGGAGAGCGGCGACCGGGACGATCTCACCCCGGGTGTCTCGGACCGTGCCTGGGCTCAGGTCTCCGTCTCGTCGCGGGAGTGCCTCGGTGCGTCGAAGTGCGCGTACGGCGCCGAGTGCTTCGCGGAGATGGCCCGTGAGCGGGCCAAGCTCGCCGAGGTCGTGGTCACGAATCACGCGCTGCTGGCCATCGACGCCATCGAGGGCGCTCCGGTGCTGCCGCAGCACGAGGTGCTGATCGTGGACGAGGCGCATGAACTCGTCTCCCGTGTCACCGGCGTCGCCACCGGTGAACTCACGCCGGGCCAGGTCAACAGGGCGGTGCGCCGTGCCGCCAAGCTGGTGAACGAGAAGGCCGCAGATCAGCTCCAGACCGCTGCCGAGGGCTTCGAGCGGCTCATGGAACTCGCGCTGCCGGGCCGCCTGGAAGAGATCCCGGAAGACCTCGGCTATGCCCTGATGGCGCTGCGGGACGCCGCCCGCACGGTGATCTCCGCGATCGGCGCGACACGCGACAAGTCGGTCCAGGACGAGGACGCGGTCCGCAAACAGGCGCTGGCCTCGGTGGAGACGGTGCACGACGTGGCGGAGCGGGTCGTGAACGGCTCGGAGTGGGACGTCGTCTGGTACGAGCGGCACGACCGTTTCGGCGCGTCCCTCCGTGTCGCCCCGATGTCGGTGTCCGGTCTGCTCAGGGAGAAGCTGTTCGCCGACCGGACCGTGGTCCTCACCTCGGCTACGCTCAAGCTCGGCGGCGACTTCAACGGCGTCGGCGCCTCCCTGGGGCTCGGCCCGGAGGGAGTGGAGGGCGAGGACCTGCCGACGTGGAAGGGTGTCGACGTCGGCTCGCCCTTCGACTACCGCAAGCAGGGCATCCTGTACGTCGCCAAGCATCTGGCGCGCCCCGCGCGTGACGGCGAACGTTCCGACATGCTGGACGAGCTGACCGAACTGATCCAGGCGGCCGGCGGGCGCACCCTCGGCCTGTTCTCGTCCATGCGAGCCGCTCAGCTCGCGGCGGAGGAGCTGCGCTCCCGCATCCCCGAGTTCCCCATCCTGCTCCAGGGTGAGGAGACGCTCGGTGAGCTGATCAAGAACTTCGCGGCCGACCCGAAGACGTGTCTGTTCGGCACGCTGTCGCTGTGGCAGGGCGTCGACGTCCCGGGCCCCAGCTGCCAGCTGGTCGTCATGGACAAGATCCCGTTCCCGCGCCCCGACGATCCGCTGATGAGCGCGCGCCAGAAGGCGGTGGAGGAGGCCGGAGGCAACGGTTTCATGGCGGTGGCCGCGACCCACGCGGCCCTGCTCATGGCCCAGGGGGCCGGGCGTCTGGTCCGGGCGTCCGGCGACCGGGGCGTGGTCGCCGTACTGGACCAGCGGCTGGCCACCGCGCGCTACGGCGGCTATCTGAAGGCGTCACTGCCGGACTTCTGGTACACGACGGACCGTAACCAGGTCCGCAAGTCGCTCGCGGCGATCGACGCGCTGGCGAAGCAGGCGGAGGCCCAGCCGGCGGCGGCCGGGTGATCGAGGGGTAGCCCGACCGTCGGTGGTCGGGCTACCCCTCGATGCAGGGGTCCCGCGGCTGCCCGTGGCGCCCAGACACACACAGGGCTCCCACGCGGGGCGCCGACCATGCGCAGGCCCTCGGACATGCGCAAACCCTCGGACTTGCGCAGGGCTCATGACATGCGCAGGGCCCCGGAACCGGCGCAGGGGTTCCGGGGCCCGGTCAGGGAGCGAGCCGGCCGGCCCGCCCGCCGCGGTTGTCACACGCGGCGCAGCACGGCGACGACCTTGCCGAGAATGGTCGCGTCGTCGCCGGGGATGGGCTCGTAGGCCGCGTTGTGCGGGAGGAGCCATACGTGGCCGTCCTCGCGCTTGAAGCGCTTGACGGTGGCTTCGCCGTCGAGCATGGCGGCGACGATGTCGCCGTTCTCGGCGACCGGCTGGCGGCGGACGGTGACCCAGTCGCCGTCGCAGATCGCGGCCTCGATCATCGAGTCGCCGACGACCTTGAGGACGAACAGTTCGCCGTCACCGACGAGCTGGCGGGGGAGAGGGAAGACGTCCTCGACGGACTCCTCCGCGAGGATCGGGCCACCGGCGGCGATGCGGCCGACCAGCGGGACGTACGACGCGGCGGGCTTGCCGGCGGTGTCCGTGGGCTGCACGGTGACGGCCTGGTCGGATCCGCGGACCTCGTAGGCGCGCGGGCGGTGCGGGTCGCGGCGCAGGAAGCCCTTGCGCTCCAGCGCCATCAGCTGGTGGGCGACCGAGGACGTGCTGGAGAGGCCGACGGCCTGGCCGATCTCCCGCATCGACGGCGGGTAACCGCGCCGCTGTACGGAGTCCCTGATGACCTCGATCACCCGGCGCTGCCGGTCGGTGAGTCCGGAGCTGTCCGCCCGGATGCCTGGAGGTCGGCCCGGCAGGGAGCGCTTGTGTCCCTCGGGATTCGTGGCTTCGTTCATCGCGTGTACCGGCTCGACTCGGCCCAGGGAGCGGTCCTGGGCGGTGATGGTGGCACTGTCTGCGGTGGTGGTCACGTCGGCCCCTCTCGATGGTCTCCCTGCTGGACAACGGTAGTTGCTTTCGAAAGGTTGCGCCAAACACACGTTCGAGTGAAAAAGTGCGTTTCGCCTGACGCGATCATGTGCCTGGGTGTATTGCTGACGCGACGCTTGGCGGACAAAAGCGCCCATTGTTGTACTCTTCACCGCCGGGGCGCGCCGGCCTCGTGGGCCGCGCCCCAGTCTGCCATCCGGAATCCCGTAGTCCGCGATCCGGGGTCCTTTCTGCGCGGGAGTGCCACGCCTCCTCCCTGTGGCGCCCACGGTATCCCCGCAAGCGTCGCGGCGACACTGCTCGGCGCCCGCGTGTCCCCGCCGGTCGCTGAAGGGGCGCCGGGCCGCCCTTTCGGCGCGACACGCGTATCTGCCTCGTTGTATGAGCCAATCCCCACATGTAGTGGTTGGATGGCTACCGCAGCCCAGAAGTTGTGGTCCCCCGGGTCCGAGACGCCTCGGCGATCGCCTATGCTTAGGGCTGCTTCGCGGGGCCCTTGGGTCCAGTGAGGCTGTTGAGTCTGCTGTGAGGAGGGTTGGAGAACATGCACTGCCCCTTCTGCAGGCATCCCGACAGCCGTGTGGTCGACAGTCGTACGACCGACGACGGCACATCCATCCGCAGGCGCCGCCAGTGCCCTGACTGCTCCCGTCGTTTCACGACCGTGGAGACGTGCTCGCTCATGGTGGTCAAGCGGTCCGGTGTCACCGAGCCTTTCAGCCGCACCAAGATCATCAACGGTGTGCGCAAGGCGTGCCAGGGGCGGCCTGTCACCGAGGACGCGCTCGCCCAGCTCGGCCAGCGGGTCGAGGAAGCGGTGCGTGCGACCGGAAGTGCCGAGCTGACCACCCACGACGTGGGTCTGGCCATACTCGGCCCGTTGCAGGAGCTCGACCTCGTCGCCTATCTGCGGTTCGCCTCCGTCTACCGGGCGTTCGACTCGCTCGAGGACTTCGAGGCCGCCATCGCGGAGCTGAGGGAGGCGACGGGAGGCCCCGCCGCGGAGGAGGAAGACGCGGGAGCGGGGAGCCAGGAAGACGAAAGCGGGCCCGGCGGGACCACTCAGGTCCCCGTGCCCGCCCGCGCCGCCGACTGACCGGAGGGCCGGAAGCCGGAGGAGACCCGGTTCCGGCCGGGCGGCGGCGAACGAAGACCTGTTGCGGGTGGTAGCTGAGGGTGCCCGCAACGCACGACAGGAACACATGCCCATGGGAATAAATGGGCATTTCAGGGCGTTTTTGCCCGTACAGGGAGGCGGCATGACAGAGACGGCGAGCGGTCCGGCACGAGGTTCCCGAGCCAAGGGCGCCAAGGCCACCAAGGGACTGCGTGTCGAGCGCATCCACACGACCCCCGGAGTGCACCCGTACGACGAGGTGTCGTGGGAGCGCCGTGACGTCGTCATGACCAACTGGCGCGACGGCTCGGTCAACTTCGAGCAGCGTGGCGTCGAGTTCCCCGACTTCTGGTCGGTGAACGCGGTCAACATCGTCACCAGCAAGTACTTCCGGGGCGCCGTCGGCACCCCGCAGCGCGAGACCAGCCTGAAGCAGCTGATCGACCGCATCGTGAAGACGTACCGGAAGGCCGGTGAGGACTACAAGTACTTCGCCTCGCCCGCCGACGCCGAGATCTTCGAGCACGAGCTGGCGTACGCCCTCCTGCACCAGATCTTCAGCTTCAACAGCCCCGTCTGGTTCAACGTCGGCACCCCGCAGCCCCAGCAGGTCTCCGCCTGCTTCATCCTGTCCGTCGACGACTCCATGGAGTCGATCCTCGACTGGTACAAGGAAGAGGGCATGATCTTCAAGGGCGGCTCCGGCGCCGGCCTGAACCTCTCCCGCATCCGTTCCTCCAAGGAACTGCTCTCCTCCGGCGGCAACGCCTCCGGCCCGGTCTCCTTCATGCGCGGCGCCGACGCCTCCGCCGGCACCATCAAGTCCGGTGGCGCCACCCGCCGTGCCGCCAAGATGGTCGTGCTCGACGTCGACCACCCCGACATCGAGGACTTCATCGAGACCAAGGTCAAGGAAGAGGAGAAGATCCGCGTCCTGCGCGACGCGGGCTTCGACATGGACCTGGGCGGCGACGACATCACGTCCGTCCAGTACCAGAACGCCAACAACTCGGTCCGTGTGAACGACGAGTTCATGAAGGCGGTCGAGGAGGGCGGCAAGTTCGGCCTGCGCGCCCGCATGACCGGTGAGGTCATCGAGGAGGTCGAGGCCAAGGCCCTGTTCCGCAAGATCGCCGAGGCCGCCTGGGCCTGCGCCGACCCGGGCATCCAGTACGACGACACCATCAACAACTGGCACACCTGCCCCGAGTCCGGCCGGATCACCGCGTCGAACCCGTGCAGCGAGTACATGCACCTGGACAACACGTCCTGCAACCTGGCCTCGCTGAACCTGATGAAGTTCCTGAAGGACGACGGCAAGGGCAACCAGTCCTTCGAGACCGAGCGCTTCCAGAAGGTCGTCGAGCTGGTCATCACCGCGATGGACATCTCGATCTGCTTCGCGGACTTCCCGACCCAGAAGATCGGCGAGAACACCCGCGCGTTCCGCCAGCTCGGCATCGGCTACGCCAACCTCGGCGCCCTGCTGATGGCCACGGGCCACGCCTACGACTCCGACGGCGGCCGCGCCCTGGCCGGCGCCATCACCTCCCTGATGACGGGTACGGCCTACCGTCGCTCCGCCGAGCTGGCCGCGGTCGTCGGCACCTACGACGGCTACGCCCGCAACGCCGACGCCCACAACCGCGTCATGAAGCAGCACGCCGACGCCAACGGCAAGGCCGTCCGCATGGACGACCTGGACACCCCGGTGTGGGCCGCCGCCACGGAGGCCTGGCAGGACGTCCTGCGCCTCGGCGAGAAGAACGGTTTCCGTAACTCCCAGGCGTCCGTCCTCGCGCCGACCGGCACCATCGGTCTGGCGATGTCCTGCGACACCACCGGTGTCGAGCCCGACCTGGCGCTCGTGAAGTTCAAGAAGCTGGTCGGCGGCGGCTCGATGCAGATCGTCAACGGCACCGTCCCGCAGGCCCTGCGCCGCCTGGGTTACCAGGAGGAGCAGATCGAGGCGATCGTCGCCCACATCGCCGAGCACGGCAACGTGATCGACGCCCCCGGCCTCAAGCACGAGCACTACGAGGTGTTCGACTGCGCCATGGGCGAGCGCGCCATCTCCCCGATGGGCCACGTCCGCATGATGGCCGCGATCCAGCCGTGGATCTCCGGTGCCATCTCCAAGACGGTCAACATGCCGGAGACGGCGACCGTCGAAGAGGTCGAGGAGATCTACTTCGAGGCCTGGAAGCTGGGCGTCAAGGCGCTCGCGATCTACCGCGACAACTGCAAGGTCGGCCAGCCGCTCTCCGCCAAGAAGAAGGAGACGGAGAAGAAGGCCGAGGAGCCCGCGGCCGTCGAGCCCAAGGTCGAGAAGGTCGTCGAGTACCGCCCGGTCCGCAAGCGCCTCCCGAAGGGACGTCCCGGCATCACCACGTCCTTCACCGTCGGCGGCGCCGAGGGCTACATGACGGCCAACTCCTACCCGGACGACGGTCTCGGCGAGGTCTTCCTGAAGATGTCCAAGCAGGGCTCCACCCTCGCGGGCATGATGGACGCCTTCTCCATCGCCGTCTCCGTCGGTCTTCAGTACGGCGTGCCGCTGGAGACGTACGTCTCGAAGTTCACCAACATGCGCTTCGAGCCGGCCGGCATGACGGACGACCCGGACGTGCGGATGGCGCAGTCGATCGTCGACTACATCTTCCGTCGCCTGGCGCTGGACTTCCTGCCCTTCGAGACCCGCTCCGCGCTCGGCATCCACTCCGCCGAGGAGCGCCAGCGGCACCTGGAGACCGGCTCGTACGAGCAGTCCATCGACGACGACGAGGTCGACGTCGAGGGCCTGGCCCAGTCGGCCCCGCGCGCCCAGGAGCTGAAGGCGGTCGCCACGCCGAAGGCGGAGGCCGAGGCGGCCAAGCCCGCGCCGCGGCAGGCGCACACCAGCGCCGAGCTGGTGGAGATGCAGCTGGGCATCCAGGCCGACGCCCCGCTGTGCTTCTCCTGCGGTACGAAGATGCAGCGGGCCGGTTCCTGCTACATCTGCGAGGGCTGCGGCTCGACCAGCGGCTGCAGCTGATGACACGCCGTTCCTGAAGTAAGGGGCGCCGGCCCAGGCCGGCGCCCCTTACTCGTACGGGTCCCAGGACTTTCAGGACTGGTGCGCCCTGCCCATCACCCGGGTGAAGGTGGACGGGTCCTCGTCGAAGCCCCGCACGCCGGGACGGAACGTCCATTCCTCCGATTCCCGGACGAACTCGGCGATCGTGGCGGCCGTCGACCCGAGGACCGACGCGAAGCCCTCCTCGGCGAGCACGGTGTACCCCTCGCGGATGCGGACGGCGGGATTCAGCACCTGGGCGAACGTCTTGTGTCCGGGCCGCTGTTGGATGACGACGCCCACCATCACGCGCGCGTAGCGGTCGCTGAGGCGGTCCAGTTCGATCGTCATGACCTCGTCCCAGCCGAAGCCCTTGCCGTCGGTGCTGTCGCGGTTGAGGAGGATCGTGCCGTCCGGCGAGCGGCTGTCGAAATGCACCAGATAGGCCGGATCGCCGTACGGGTCGCCCGACAGGTACGTCGCGGCGACGATGTCGAGATCCGTCGGCGGTCGGCCTGCCGGACTGGGGTCCCACTTGAGGGCGACCTCGACCTTGCGGATTCCCTTGCTGAAGCCGGTCACCAGGCTTTCCCTTCCCCCTGTGGCTCGCTCGACCCCAACTCCCCAACGGCTGGGGTTCCTTGCACCCATGGTCCCACGCGCGCGGGGGCGCGTGCGCGGGCGATCTCCGCCGGAGCGTGACCGACGCCACGCCCGGTGGCCTTACGATGGCGCGGTGCTGGTCAAGTGGATTCGCTGCACCGTGGTGGACCGCCGGGGGTTCGAGCGGGGACAGCGAAAATGGGCGGGGCTTCTGGGAGAGCCGGGATTTCGGGGACAGGGCGGGGGCTGGAGCCGGCAGCGGGCGGGGGTGGCGCACATCTTCACCTTCTGGGAGAGCCGTGCCTTCTACGACTCCTTCATGGCACGTTCCCACGACCGCCTGGCCGCCGCCCAGTCCGGAACGTTCAAGGACGCCCAGGTCAAGTTGTTCGAGTACCGCTTCGACGTGAAGACGGGCTTCGAGCCGCGGTTCACCGACGCCGACCTGATCCGCGTGGCCCTGTGCCGGATCCATGAGGAGCGCGTGGAGCACTTCACGCTCATGCAGGAGAAGGTCTGGAATCCCGCGATGGCGGGTTCGCCCGGCATGATCCGCGGCATGTTCGCGGAGGCTCCGGAGCAGGAGTTCCTGATCCTGTCCATGTGGCGGTCGGCGGCCGAGCACGGAAAGTACCGCACGGAGCGTGTGGAGCGTCTCGCCCTGCGTGCCCAGACCGAGGCGGACGTCGCGGCGCTCTCGGGTGACATCGTGGACCTGGAGCCGTCCTGGACGGTCTGACGTGGGGATCCGACGAACCAACGCACTGTTCGCGACGGCCCCGGCAGGGCGGGCGGGGAAGCGGCCCCGGACACGGCAGGCGTGTGACCTACGCCGTACAAGGCCGTGATGAGTCCTCGACTCCGCACAGTTCGAACTAGGGTTTTGGCATGGCACGACCACGGCGCATCGTCCTTGTCCGGCACGGCGAATCCACGGGCAACGTCGACGACTCCGTGTACGAGCGGGAGCCCGACCACGCCCTCGCGCTGACCGAGCGCGGCTGGACGCAGGCCGAGGAGACCGGCAAGCGGCTCCGCGAGATCTTCGGCCGGGAACGCGTCAGCGTGTACGTCTCTCCCTATCGCCGCACCCACGAGACGCTGCGCGCCTTCCACCTCGACCCCGATCTCATACGCGTCCGCGAGGAACCCAGACTGCGCGAGCAGGACTGGGGCAACTGGCAGGACCGCGACGACGTACGCCTCCAGAAGGCCTACCGGGACGCCTACGGCCACTTCTTCTTCCGGTTCCCGCAGGGCGAGTCCGGCGCCGACGTGTACGACCGGGTCGGTGGCTTCCTGGAGAGCCTGTTCCGCAGCTTCGAGGCCCCCGACCACCCGCCGAACGTTCTCCTGGTGACCCACGGCCTGGCGATGCGGCTGTTCTGCATGCGCTGGTTCCACTGGACGGTCGCGGAATTCGAGTCGCTGTCCAACCCCGGGAACGCCGAGATGCGGATGCTCGTTCTGGGTGAGGACGGCAAGTACACACTCGACCGGCCCTTCGAGCGCTGGCGGGACCCGGTGCCGTACTGGGCGAACGGATAGAGTGGCAGGGCGATGACCGCTGACTCCTCTTCCCCCGTACGCCTGGAACGCGCCCTGGCGAGCCTGCGCGGACTGGCCGTGGGGGACGCGCTGGGCTCCCAGTTCTTCGTTCCCGTGAACTACCCCCTGCTCAAGCGCCGCGAGCTGCCCCCAGGCCCCTGGCAGTGGACGGACGACACCGAGATGGCCTGCTCCGTGGTCGCCGTCCTCGCCGCCCACCACCGCATCGACCAGGACGCGCTCGCCCGCTCCTTCGCCGAGCACCACGACTTCGACCGGGGTTACGGCCCCGCGGTCACCCGGCTGCTGCGTCTCGTCCGGGAGGGTGAGGACTGGCGCCGGCTGGCCTCGGGACTCTTCAACGGCCAGGGGTCCTGGGGCAACGGCGCGGCGATGCGGATCGCGCCTCTGGGCGCCTGGTACGCGGACGACCCCGAGCAGGCGACCCACCAGGCGGAGATCTCGGCCTACACCACGCACCAGCACCGGGAGGCCGTGGTCGGGGCCATGGCCGTGGCCGCGGCGGCAGCCATGGTGGGCTCGCCGAGCGGTCCGCCTGCCCCCGAGGCCCTGCTCGACGGCGTCATCGCGCTCGTCCCGAAGAGCGCGGTCGGTCAGGGCCTCCGCCGCGCCCGCGACATGCTCGACTACGGCGACGCCGCCACCGTCGCCGCCGTCCTGGGCTGCGGGCGCCGTACGACGGCTCATGACACCGTTCCCTTCGCCCTCTGGTCGGCCGCGCGCTCTCTCGGCGACTACGCGTCGGCGTTCTGGACCACCGCCCAGGCCGGCGGGGACGTCGACACGACGTGCGCGATCGTGGGTGGTGTGCTCGCCGCCGGCAGGGCCGGGGCGCCGCCCGCGGGGTGGGTACGGCACACCGAGGCGCTGCCGGAGTGGGTGCCCACCGAGGGGCCGGCGGCATCAGGCTGACGGCTTCAGGCTGGCGACGTCAGGATGTGACGGCATTCGCTGACGTCTGCCGCCTGACGGCGTTCCGCTCGCCTTGCGGCGGCGGGCAGGAACTCTCCGTGCCTGCCGGGAACTCTCCGTGACCGCCGTCCGTTCATCCGGTGTCCGCCCTCCATCCCGTCCGGGGCCGAGTGGGCGGGCGGAGCCGTGACGAGGAGGGATGGAGGGGTGGGAGATGGCGTTCGTCTCGCCGGTGCCGGTGCCGGTGCCGGTGCCGGTGCCGGTATCGGTGTCGGAGCTGGTTCCTGCTCTGTTCTTCCTGTTCCGCGCCTTGGCCAGGGCGCTGGCGGCCGTGGTGCGGCCGACCGGATCCCCGCGTGCCCCGTCGGTCCCCCGGCGGCGGTCCGGTCGGCCGCGGCATCGCGCGGCTGCGCCTGGATCAGCCGAGGTGCGGTCCCGCCGTGCCCGCGAGGGAGTCGAGGTCGCCCTTGCGGACCCTGAGCACCAGCCAGGCGGTGAGGAAGGCGAGCGCGGCCATCGCCGCGGCCGGTATGAAGGCCGTGGAGATGCCGTGGGCGAGCACGTCGTGGCCCCAGGGCGCGGGCAGCTGGTGCGTCTTGGCGAACTCCGCCTTCTGCTCCGGCGAGGCGTCGGCGAGGAACTTCGGCAGCTGCTTCTTCGCCTCGTCCGTGCTGGCCGATCCGAAGACGGTCGTCAGGATCGACAGCCCGAGCGAACCGCCGACCTGCTGCATCGCGTTGAGGAGCCCGGAAGCCGCTCCCGCCTCGTGCGGGGCGACACCCGACACGGCCGTGACCGTGGCCGTCACGAAGTTCAGGCCCATGCCGAAGCCGAACACCAGCATGGGGCCCAGCACCCCGCCCACGTAGGTGCTGTCGGGCCGGATGAAGGTCTGCCAGACCAGCCCGATGACCACGAGGGCGGAACCGCCCATCATGAACGGTTTGGGGCCGAGCACCGGCAGGAGGCGCTGGGACAGGCCCGCGCCCACGGCGATCGCGGCGGTCACGGGAAGAAAGGCGAGACCGGCCTTGATGGCGCTGTAGCCGAGCACGTTCTGCACGAACAGCACGATGTAGAAGAACATGCCGAACATCGCCGCGGCCAGGCTCAGCATGATCACGTACGTGCCCCAGCGGTTCCTGTCGGCGAACATCCTGAGCGGGGTGATCGGCTCCTTCGCCCGCATCTCGGTGAAGACGAAGGCGAACAGGAGGACCACGGCCGCGCCGAAGGAGCCCAGGGTGAGGCCGTCCCGCCACCCGTCCTCCGCGGCCCGGATGAATCCGTACACCAGCGAGGCCATGCCGACCGTGGAGGTCAGCGCACCGGTGAGGTCGAAGCGTCCGGGATGCCGCTCGGACTCGTTGATGTACAGCGGTGCGAGCGAGGCGATCAGCACACCGATGGGCACGTTGACGAACAGCACCCACCGCCAGTCGAGCCAGTCGGTCAGCATGCCGCCCGCGAGCAGGCCGATGGCTCCGCCGCCCGCGGAGACGGCGGCGAAGACTCCGAAGGCCCGGTTCCGTTCGGGGCCTTCGGGGAAGGTGGTGGTGATCAGCGCCAGCGACGTGGGCGAGGCGATCGCGCCACCCACGCCCTGCAGGGCCCGTGCGGCCAGCAGTTGCCAGGGTTCCTGGGCCAGACCTCCCAGCAGCGACGCGAAGGTGAACAGCAGGATGCCGGTCATGAACACCCGGCGGCGGCCGAGGATGTCACCGGCCCGCGCACCGAGCAGCAGCAGGCCGCCGAACGTGAGCGTGTAGGCGCTGACCACCCAAGTCAGGTCCGTGGTACTGAACTTGAGGGCGTCCTGAATGTGCGGGAGCGCGATATTCACAATCGTCGCGTCGAGTACCACCATGAGTTGGCAAGCCGCGATGACGGTGAGCGCGATGCCGGGATGCCCCTCCCGGCGGGCCACGCCCGGTTTCTGATCGTCCTTGAGCAGCTGAGAGGTTGTCACTATGGATCCCCCATAAAGGCGTTAGTGAACGCTCGCGTTCACTTTCGCGTCCACGGTAGTGAGTCCCCAACAGTGAACGCAAGCGTTCACTTAATCCTGCGTCGCGTCCCGCGTCCCCCTGTTGCTGCGGCGCGGCGCCTCTTCCCCCGGAACCCCCGCTTCCCTTGCCTGTTGGAGAAACACAGATGGTTACCTCGCGCTGGACGGCCGCCCCTGACCGGACGGCTTCCCCTCGTCGGCGCGGTGCGGTGCTGGAGCGCGCGATCCTGGACGCCGCCCTGGAGCAGCTCAGCACGGTCGGCTGGAAGGGGCTGACCATGGAGGGTGTCGCGGCCGGCGCCCAGACCGGCAAAGCCGCGGTCTACCGCCGCTGGCCATCCAAGGAGGACCTGGTCGCCGACGCCCTGGTGTCCGGACTGCCCCGGGTGGAGAAGGCCCCGGACCTCGGGAGCGTGCGCGAGGACCTGCTCACCCTGTGCCGGCAGGTACGGCGGATCATGTACTCGCGCCCCGGCGTCGCGTTGCGCTCAGTCATTCACGAGTGCGACCACATGCAAGTGGAACGCTTCGAACGAGTGATCTTCGGGACCGTGGTGGAGCCGACCGTCAAGCTGCTCCGCGAGGTCATCACTCGTGGAATAGTGCGGGGCGAGGTGCGCTCGGACGCGGCCAACGGATACGTCTTCGACGCCATCCCGGCCATGATGATGTACCGATCGAAGATGTGCGCCAGCGAATGGAGCGATCAGGATCTCGAAGAGATGATCGACCAGTTGATGCTCCCGCTGCTGCGGCCCTACGCGACCTGATCCGCCGCGTCGGCACTCCCGGTCCCGGCAGGGCCACCGGGGTGTCGCGAGGCGATCCCGGCGGCGTACGCTAAGGGCGCCATGCCGTACGAACCACCTACTCACACCGTCGAGCGCTCCCTGCGCGCCACGACCGGAGCGAAGGTCATTGCCGGTGTCGACGAGGTGGGGCGCGGCGCCTGGGCCGGTCCCGTCACCGTCTGCGCGGCGATCACCGGACTCCGCCGCCCGCCCGAAGGGCTGACCGACTCCAAGCTGCTGACGGTCAAGCGGCGTACGGAACTCGCCCTGACCCTCCAGTCATGGGTGACGTCCTACGCGCTGGGGCATGCTTCCCCGGAGGAGATCGACGACCTGGGGATGACGGCCGCGCTGCGGCTCGCCGCGGTCCGCGCCCTGGACGCCCTGCCGGTCCGCCCCGACGCCGTGATCCTCGACGGGAAGCACGACTACCTCGGCGACCCGTGGCAGGTACGCACGGTGATCAAGGGTGATCGGTCGTGTGTGGCCGTTGCGGCGGCGTCGGTGATCGCCAAGGTCCAGCGCGACAAAATGATGGCCGAACTGGGTATCGACCATGCAGACTTCGGATTTGCGGACAACGCCGGGTATCCGTCGCCCGTGCACAAGGCCGCACTGGAGGAGTGGGGGCCCACCCCGCACCACCGACTGTCGTGGGCGTATCTTGATGCGTTGCCTCAGTGGCGGCACCTCAAGAAGGTCCGCAGCTGGGCGGACGGAAGCGTTCCGGAAATCGAGGGTCAGCTCGCACTCGATTTCTGACGGTTCCGCTCGCACTGATGTGCCACCCGGTCATCCGCGCCGCACCAACGTTTGATAAATATCAGCTCATGCCTCTCATTCCCGAGGAGCCTCAGATTCACGAGAGTGCCCAGGGTCCCCGCGCCACTCCGGCCAGCGGCCGTACCGCGCCGACCCCCCGCCCCGTACCCGGACCCCGTCCCGCGGCTCCGTCCCGCCCCGGTCGTCCCGGCCCGCTGCGGCCGACGCCGCCAGTGCAGCGCACGCCGCGTGACGTGGCTCCGGCCAAGCCTGGCCCCTCCGGCCCGGCCGCTTCCGCCGCCACCGCGGCGAGCCCGCAGATCCAGCTGATCCCGGCCTCGGCCGAGGGCGCGCTCGATGCCGCCGAGGAGGCCGTGGACCTGCTCCTGGACTCGGGTCGTTCCCCAGGTGACGTGCTCGTGATCACCACCGGTGCCCAGCATCCGTGGGCCGAGCACGAGCTGTCCTTCGGCGAGACGTCCTACTGGGCGCAGCATGACGCCGGCGACGACGTCTTCTACGCGGATGCCGCCGTGGCTTCCCGCGCTGCCTCCCGCCCGGTGGTCGTCGTGGCCGTCAACGGCGGACCCGCCTCCGCCGCTGCCACCGCCCTTCCGCTGGCCCACTCCCGAGCCGGCGCCCTGCTGATCGTCTGCGGCGACCCGCAGCAGATCAACTCGGTGCTGGGCGCCGGCGTCTGAGCCGCGTCCGGCACCCCGGGGCACCGGGGTGCCGAAGGGGCCGCTCCGGCGGAATCCGCACGGTGCGGCTTTTGGCATGCCCGCAAGCGGGCCGTGGCAAAGCCGCCGGAGGGCGGCTTTCCGAAGGACCGCTGGGAGCGGGACACGCAGGGCCCGGCATGCCTGATCCGCGTCGTCGCAGTGGTGGGCGCAGGCGCAGGCGCAGGTGCAGGTGCAGGCGCAGGCCGGGCAGCGCGTTTCGCCCGTGCGGCCGTGGACGCGGCGACCGTGCCAGGGCCGTTCAGGGGTTGATCCGGCCGTAGCCGCTCTCCAGGGCGTGATCCGGCTGGAGCGGCGCTGCTCCCGGGTTGATCCGGCCGGAGTGGCTCGCGTGTCACCAGCGGACCGACGCGTGAGTCCGCGTGTGTTCTCGGCAGCGCTCGCGACAGCCGACGGCTCGGTCCGGGCATCGCACACTGAGCAGCGAGTACCGGCCGGTCGTTCCGAGTGCGCGGCCCGGCCGGCCGTTCACCTGTGCGGCTTGGCTGTTCATGCCCTCCTACAGCCCGGCCGGCGGCACACGCCGTCGTACCGCCCGCGCCGCGCTACTCGGTGAACTCAGCGAGCCGCTGCCCGGCGCAGCACCTCGGAGACCGGGCCACCGGTGCGCGGAACGAGCGGCGGTGCCTCCGCCGTGGCGAAGGGCTCGGGTGCCGAATGCGCGTTGGGCCGGCGTCCGCCGCGCCCCTCGCCGAGCACCTGCCAGCCGTCCTGGGTCAGCGTGATGTACGCCCCGCAACGCAGCCCGTGCAGTGTGCAGGCATCGCGCAGCCCCCACATCCAGGCGCCGTCCTCCTCGGTCCAACGCGCGTCGCCCTCACGGCAGTAGAGCAGGACCGCCGTGCGCACGGGGGTGCGGCGGCGGAGGTCGTGCGGAATCACCCGGCGCAGCTGGGCCAGCAGCGCGTTGCGGAACATCCAGCCGTCGGCGGCGGCCGGACGGCGCGTGAACGAAGCGCTGGCCCGCAGGTGCTCGTCCGGGTCGAGAACGGCCACGATCGCGGTGAGCGGCTTGGGATGATGGCGGGCGTGCAGCCCGCTGACGACCTCACGGGGGTTGCGCAGCAGAGGGATTCCGGCAGCGGCCCACTCGGCCGGCTCGAGCAGACGACTGGTGGAAGCGGCGGACGTGGACGTCGACAACGAGGCCGCCGAGGACGAGGCGAATCCGAAGGTCACGTTCCTCCCTTCGGCTACGCGCCCACACTGCGGGCGAGGTCGGATTCGGGGGAGCGCGCACCGCAGCGGAGCCCAACCGGATCACGGACGAGCCGTGCGGGGAGCGGACCTCAATTCTTCCTGTCGAACTTGGCTGCGGCAACGAGCAATTGGCATCGCCGACTGTTATCTGGTGGTGCGTGGCTTATATCCCTACCCAAAGGTTCGGCTGATGACGCCTGTGATCACCGGTCGCCGCCTGCCGGGCCACCGCGAGCCGCCGCGCGGTCGTCCCTTGAGCTGTGGAGACGGGCGCCAACGCGCAGTTCAGCCCAGGGAGACGAGGTCGGGCGGCGGTGCGTCGTCGTCCTCGGACGGCGGGAAGCGGTGGCGGCACCTGG
>NZ_JBEXKG010000004.1:0-102354 GCF_040609555.1 Streptomyces sp. NPDC004658 | reverse complement strand
GTTTCCCCCCTGGGCGGCGGGACGCAATGGGGGCGCGTCGCTCATCCTCGGGTGGGGAGGAGTCGTCGCGGCATGTTGTCGGCCCCGGGCGGCGGGAAGCGGTGGCGGCACCTGGTTCCCCCCTGGGCGGCGGGACGCAATGGGGGCGCGTCGCTCATCCTCGGGTGGGGAGGAGTCGTCGCGGCATGTTGTCGGCCCCGGGCGGCGGGAGCGGTAGCGGCACCTGGTTCCCCCTGGACGGCGAGACGCATTGGCGGCGCGTCGCTCATCCTCGGGCGGCGAGAAGTCGTCGCCGCACGTCGCTTGCCCCCGGAGGTGAGAAGCCGTCGCGCCACGTCTGTCACCCCCGGACGCTGAACGGTGTTCGCCACACGCCTGTCACCCCTGAACGGCGAGGACCAGCGGCAGCACTCCGCGTGCCCCGGACGTCCGGAGCAGGCGCGCCGCGACCGCGAGCGTCCAGCCCGTCTCGGTGAAATCGTCGACCAGCAGCACCGGACCGTTCGCCTCGGCGAGCGCCGACGCCAGGTCGGGCGGCACTGTCAACGCGCCGTCGAGCGCTTTCAGCCGCTGCGCGCTGTTGCTGCGTGGCGACCGGGGAGCGTCCCCGGCGTACTCCACCGAGCCGAGCAGGGGGAGCCTGCCGACTTCGGCGATCCGGGTGCCCAGGGAGTGGATCAACCGGGGCCGGCTGCGCGAGGCCATGGTGACGACGCCCACCGGCCGGGGAGGGGTGTCGGACGCGCCGGATGCCCAGCCGCCAGGACCTCGCGACCAGTCGGCCAGGACGTCCACCACCGCTCGGGCCACGTCGTCCGGCACTGTCGTGTCCGGCGCCTGGGGCGTGAGCAGCGGACGCAGCCGGTTGCCCCAGCCGATGTCCGACAGGCGCCCCAGCGCCCGCCCGGGCGAGGCCTGCTGCCCGGCCGGGATGCGCCCCTTGAGGTCGATGCCGATGGCCGGCAGGCCGGTCGGCCACATGCGGCGGGGCTCCACTTCCACCCCGACGCGGTCCAGGTCGCTCCGTGCGGCGTCCAGAGCCGCCGGGGACAAATCGGAGACGAAGCGCGGTCCGGCGCAGTTGTCGCAGCGGCCACAGGGCTTGGCGCCCTCGTCGTCCAGCTGGCGCTGCAGGAACTCCATCCGGCACTCGGTGGTGGTCGCGTACTCGCGCATGGCCTGCTGTTCGGCCGCTCGCTGCCGGGCGACCCACGCGTAGCGCTCGGCGTCGTAGGACCACGGCTGTCCGGTCGCGATCCAGCCGCCCTTGACCCGGCGCACCGCTCCGTCGACGTCGAGGACCTTCAACATGGTCTCCAGGCGCGAGCGCCGCAGCTCGACCAGCGGTTCCAGGGCGGGCAGGGACAGGGGCCCGTCCGCACGGGCGAGGACGTCCAGGGTGCGGCGGACCAGGTCCTCGGACGGGAAGGCGAGCGAGGCGAAGTACTGCCAGATCGCCTCGTCCTCCTTGCCGGGCAGCAGCAGTACCTCCGCGTGGTCGACACCACGGCCGGCCCTGCCGACCTGCTGGTAGTAGGCGATGGGGGAGGAGGGCGAGCCGAGGTGGACCACGAAACCGAGATCCGGTTTGTCGAAGCCCATGCCGAGCGCGGAGGTGGCGACCAGTGCCTTGACACGGTTGGCGAGCAGATCGTCCTCGGCCTGCTGCCGTTCGACGTTCTCCGTCTTGCCCGTGTACGAGGCGACGGCGTGCCCGCGCTGCCGCAGGAAGGCGGTGACCTCCTCGGCGGCGGCCACGGTGAGCGTGTAGATGATGCCGGAGCCCGGCAGGTCGTCCAGGTGGTCGGCGAGCCAGGCCATTCGGTGCGCGGCGTCCGGGAGCCGCAGCACGCCGAGGCTCAGACTGTCCCGGTCCAGCGGCCCGCGCAGGACCAGCGCGTCGGACGTGCCGCCCGTGCCGAGTTGCTCGGCGACGTCCGCGGTCACTCGCGCGTTGGCCGTGGCCGTGGTGGCCAGCACGGGGACGCCGGGCGGGAGGTCGCCGAGCATGGTGCGCAGCCGGCGGTAGTCGGGGCGGAAGTCGTGGCCCCAGTCGGAGATGCAGTGGGCCTCGTCCACGACGAGCAGGCCGGTGGCCGCCGCCAGCTTGGGCAGCACCTGGTCGCGGAAGTCGGGGTTGTTCAGCCGCTCGGGCGAGACGAGCAACACGTCGACCTCTCCCGCGGCGATCTCGGCCTGGACGGTCTCCCACTCCTCGGTGTTGGCGGAGTTGATGGTCCGGGCGTGGATACCGGCCCGGCCGGCGGCGTCCACCTGGTTCCGCATGAGCGCGAGCAGCGGCGAGACGATCACCGTGGGCCCGCTTCCTCTGGCCCGCAGCAGCGAGGTCGCCACGAAGTACACCGCGGACTTGCCCCATCCCGTGCGCTGTACGACCAGGGCCCGGCGCCGGTCCGCGACCAGTGCCTCGATCGCCCGCCACTGGTCCTCCCGCAGCCGGGCCGCGCCCGTGGCATCCCCGACGAGCCGGGCGAGGACGGCGTCCGCCTGTGCCCGGAGATCCGCGTTGCTCGTGTGCTCCATGCGTCCCATACAACAGGACGGGACCGACAACCGGGCGGGCCCGGGGCGAGGGTGTGGACAACGTGAGCCGGCTTTGTCGTGTCCCTGATTCGAGTTATCCACAGGCTCAACCGGAATCTCAAGATCCGCGAGATCGTCGGCGCATGACGAATCACAGCGAAACCACCGGACCCTTCGAAGGCGACGACATCCCGGGGCAGGAGCCGCCGACCGGACCGGCCGACCACGCCACGCAGGTCACGCTGCGCACCCCGGCGGAGCTGGCGGACGCCCTGCCCTACCTCCTCGGCTACCGCCCCGAGGACAGCATGGTGCTCGTCGCCCTGCACGACCACGCGGGCCGCCGCGGCAGGTTCGGCGGCCGGGCCCGGCTCGGTATTCCCGCCAACGAGGAGGACTGGGAGGCCGCCGCCCGGCAGCTGGCCCGCGGTCTGGTCACGGGCAGCGAGCGGCGCGGCGCCCGTCCCGAGCGGATGGTGGCCTACGTCTGCCAGGAACCGGGTCCGGGGGAGTCCGGCCGGGACGTCAAACGACGGCTGGAGAGGCTGGCCCACCTGATGCGTACCGAGTGCGGCAACCTCGACGTGCCGGTCATCGAAGCCCTGTGCGTCTCCGACGGCCGTTTCTGGTCGTACTGCTGCCCGGTCGAGGACTGCTGCCCCGAGGACGGCTCACCGATGGGCCTCCCCGGGACCTCCGTGCTCGCCGCGGCAGCCACCTACGCCGGCATCCAGGTGCGTGGCACGCTGCGTGAGCTGCGCGCCAGGTTGCAGCCCTGGGAGACCACGGCGGCGCTGAAACAGGAGATCGCCCTGGATGCGGCCGGTATGAGCCTGGTGCCCCGCCTCCTGGACCAGACGGCCCGTCAGGAGGTTGCGGAGGAGACCCTGGACCTGGCCGAGCGGATCATCCGCCGCTACGCGACGTCGGCACCGGTCTCCGGCACCCACCCGGCCGACGCACGCGACGACAACCTTCTCTCGGACGACGAGGCGGCCACCCTGATCCTCGGGCTCCAGGACCGCACGACCCGCGACAAGGCCGCCGCCTGGATGGAGGGGGACGAGGCCGGTCCGGCGCTGCGGCTCTGGCGCGCCCTGGCCCGCCGCTGCGTCGGACCCTACGGCGAGCACGCCGCCGCGCCTTTGACTCTCGCGGGCTGGGTCGCCTGGTCCATGGGGGACGAACTGGAGGCGAGGGAAGCACTGGCCATGGCCCTGGCCGCCGATCCCGACTACCTCTTCGCACGCCTGCTGCACCAGGCCTGTAACGAGGGGCTCGACCCCGAAGCGGTCCGCCGCTGCCTGCGCACGGAGAGCGCGCGGCACACGCCGAAGGAGATCGCCGGGCGAACGGCCCCGGCGCCGCGGACCCCCGTCACCGAACCCCAGCAGGCCCCGGCCCCGGCACCCGAGGCCGGCAGCCAGGCGGACGACCCGAGCGCCGAGCCGGGCTCCCGGACGGGCAGGCAGCGACGGCGCCGTGCGCGCAACGCGGCCGGTGACGACGGGCGTCACACGACCCGCGCGAAGGAAGGCCGGCGGAGGCCGACCGACACCCGCCCGCGGCCGTCCGCCACCGACGCCTCCGGCCCCGGCGGCCCGATCACCACGCGCACGCGTGCGACGGAGACAGGCGACGCCACGACCACCGGCGCCCGCTCGGACACCGGGCGTCCGTATCCCGAGGAGAACGGATGAGCGCCGGCGGTGTGAGCCCAGCCAGGTACCGGCCCGGCCGGTGTGCGCCGAGCCGAGTACCGGCCCGCCGGGGAGAGGCCCCCGGTCCACCGCGCCGGAACAGAGGCATCTCCCGACACACCTGGCGCGCACTCCTGGCGAAGCCACGAGACCGACTGGTCACGGGTGCCCTGACGGCCACCCCGGCCGACCGGTCGCGCCCCCATTCGGTCGGCTTCATCCTGGCGAGCCGTGACCCGGACCAGTTCCCTTCCGTTCACCTGAGTGGCGGACAGCCCGGGCGGGCCCAGCCGCCGCACCTCTCCTGTCCTCCGGGGCGACCCACCGGCCGCCCAGCACGTCCGAGGCACACCGAGCGCAGAAGAAGCCAGCCCATGCACCAGCAGCCGACTCCGCCCTCCGCCGCCGGCCAACGTCCGCCCCGGAGCAGGCCCGAGCCGTTCCTGACGGACGGCGCAGGGCCCCGCACGCCGACGGCAGCCGCCTTCCGACCGGCCCCCTCGACGGATGTCCGTCGCCTCGCGCCGGCCGCCCAGGGCAGCCCCCTGTCCGCCGCCCCCGCCCGGCCACGCCGCCCCACCGTGGCCGGACCGCCCCGCACACCTCCTGTCAGCCGCCCGGTACCGGAGCTCCCGCCCACGCATACCGCGCTGATCTGCGTGGCCCTGCCCGGTCTCGCCATCTCCGGGGAGTCGGGGCAGTTGGACGGCCGGGGACTGGACGGGTTCTACCGAGGCGGCAGGCGGCTGCTCTCCCGGTGCCAGGTCCGTGTGGCAGGCCGGGAACCGCTGCCGGTGCAGGCCAGGATGACCGGAGCCGACAGCGCCCGCTTCGTGGCGACGCTGCGCACGTCACCGGCCGCCGGCCCCGACCCCGATGTCGTCGTCGAACGGACACGCCACGCCGACGGAAGCGAGACGATCACCTTCCGCAACGCGGTGCCGCGTCCGCTGCGCCTGCCCGTCGAGGTGGCCCTCGGCACCGACCTGGCGGAACTCGGCGCCATCGCCGCCGGGACGGCAGGCCCGGAACTCCCGGCCAGCGTCCACGACTCCGGTCTGCGCTGGGCCAAGGCCGACGCCGCCGCCGGCGTCACCGCGGACCCGCCGCCCGCCGACGCCCTGGCGTCCGCCGGACTGCTGCGCTGGGAGCTGGAACTGCCACCGGGCGGGACGGCAGCCCTGGAACTGCGGGTGCGGCCGGAGGGCGCCGGCCCCCTGCGGGCCGCCGGACACGCGGCCACCAGCCCTCTGGCCCGTGCCCGGGCGGCCGGCGACGACCCGAGGGTGGGCCCGCTGCTGCACTCGGCCGTCGCCGACCTCCACGCGCTGCTCCTGCGCGACCCCGCACACCCCTCCGACACCTACCTCGCGGCGGGCGCCCCATGGCGCTGCGGGATGGCCCCGGCCGAGGCGCTCGCCGCCGCCCGCATGACGCTGCCCCTGGGCACCCGCCTCGCCGCGGGCACCCTGCGCAGTCTTGCCCGTACCCAGCTCCGGGGCGCGGGCCCCCGGGCCGGCCTGATCCCCGGCCCCCGGCGCGACGCCGGCCCGCACCTCCCACCGAGCTGCACCGCAACGGAGGCCACCCTGCTCTTTCCCGTCCTGCTCGCCGAGGCCCGCCGCTGGGGGCTGCCCGAACAGGAGACACAGGAACTGCTCCCCACCGCCGAGCGCTGCCTGACCTGGTTGCGAACCACCGTCCGCGACGGCACCTATCTCGCCGACCCACACCCCGCGGGACCGGCCCGCTGCGAGACCCAGGCTCACGCGCATCGCGCCGCCCTGCTCGGTGCCGACCTTCTCGACGCCTTTCACAGACCGGGCGCCACGGAATTGCGCCAGTGGGCCGAGACACTGCGGTCGGCCTTCCGGGCCGACTTCTGGGTGGAGGACCGCGGCGGCGGACGCCCGGCCATGGCCCTGACGCCGGACGGCCGACCCGTGCCCCACCTGTCCGCCACCGCCGTCCACCTCCTCGACACCGGCCTGCTCGGCGCCGGGATGTTCGCCCCGGGCCTGCTCGACAAGGTGCACACCGCACAGCTCGCCCGGCTGCTCGGCACTCCCGTCATGGACGCGGGCTGGGGGCTGCGCGGTCTCGGCACCACGGAGGCGGGACACAATCCGTTCGGCCATCGGACCGGAGCCGTGCGCGTCCAGGAAACGGCACTCGCGGTCGCCGGGCTGGCGGCGGCCGGATACGAGAAGGAAGCGGCCGGACTGCTGTACGGGCTGCTGGAAGCGGCGGAACACTTCGGTCACCGCCTGCCCGAGATGTTCGGCGGCGAACAGCGTTCGGCCGGGACCGCGCCGCTCCCGCACCCCGCCGCCTGCCGTCCGGCGGCCACCGCCGCGGCCTCCGTGATCCTGCTGCTCACCGCCCTCGCCGGCATCCGTCCCGACGCCCCCGCCCGCACGGTCACCCTGCGTCCCCTGCGCAGCGCCCCGCTCGGCGAACTCGAACTCAGCGGACTGCGAGTGGCGGGCGCCGCTTTCGCCGTGCGGATCAGCCGACTGGGACTGGCCATGGTGGAAGAGGCGGCGGACGGCCTTCAACTGGGAGTGTGACACCCCAGGGACAGGGGTGACCTCGAACGACACCACGTGATCGACGAACGGAGAGCTGGTTCCGAGCCCGTGCCGGAACGCGGCGGAATCACCACCGGCGCCATCAGCGAAGGGAGTGTTTATCGTCAGGAAGACGACTATGATCGCGGCATGCCCTACGACCCGTCAGCCTTTCCGCCCTTCGCCGTCACCGTGGACCTGGTCGTGCTGACCGTGCGGCGCCATTCCCTGTGCGCGCTGGCGGTCCGCAGGGGCGAGCCCCCCTTCCAGGGGCGCTGGGCACTGCCCGGCGGCTTCGTACGGGCCGACGAGGATCTGTCCCAGGCGGCGGCGCGCGAGCTGGCCGAGGAGACCGGGCTGTGCGCCCACGACCCCTCTGCCCCGGCCCAGGACAACGGTGCCCACCTGGAGCAGCTCGCCACCTACGGTGACCCGAAGCGGGACCCGCGCATGCGGGTGGTCAGCGTCGCGCATCTGGCGCTCGCGCCCGACCTGCCCGCGCCGCGCGCCGGCGGTGACGCCAGCAACGCGCGCTGGGCGCCGGTCGAGGAACTGCTGCAGCAGGGTGGCTATGGCCGCGACGGCGAACCGGTGGCACCGCTCGCCTTCGACCACGCGCAGATCCTCGCCGACGGTGTGGAACGCGCCCGATCCAAGATCGAGTACTCGTCGCTGGCCACCGCCTTCTGCCCGCCCGAATTCACCGTCGGTGAGCTGCGCCGGGTGTACGAGGCCGTGTGGGGCGTGGCCCTGGATCCGCGCAACTTCCACCGCAAGGTCACGGGAACCCCCGGATTCCTCGTCCCCACGGGGGGTACGACCACACGCCAGGGCGGCAGGCCGGCCCAGCTCTTCCGAGCCGGCGGTGCCACCCTGCTCAACCCGCCGATGCTGCGCCCCGAGGTCTGATCCGAGGGGTGGCGGGACCGCCGGACGCACCGGCGGGCCCGCTGCCCGCACTGAGCCCCGGATCCATCGAACGGCGGACAAGATCGGGGCTAGACCACGCGGCATGTTTCCGCAACTCGCCTCATACCGGAAAAACGGGACATGTAGCGCTATCTTGCTGCAGGTGATCCAGGCCTTCGGACTGACCAGCAACCCCCGCAAGGCGCATCCGCCCGCCGTCGACGACGTTTCCTTCGAAGCGCGCGCCGGGCATGTCACCGCGCTCCTCGGGGCCGCGGGTGCGGGCAAGACGACGGCGCTCAAACTGATGCTTGAGCTCCAACCGGGGCGCGGCATCACCTACTTCAGGGGGCGGCCCCTGCATCGGATCGCGCATCCGTCGCGGGAAGTCGGCGTACTCCTCGGCGATGTCCCAGGCCACCCGTCCCGCTCGGTCCGAGGTCATCTGCGCATGCTGTGCGCGGCGGCGGGAGTTCCCGCCCGGCGGGCCGACGAGGTACTCGAAGTGGTCGGTCTCGTCAGTCTCCGCGAGGAGCGCCTCGGCACGCTCTCGCGTGGCATGGACCGCAGACTCGGCCTGGCCTGCGCCCTGCTGCCCGACCCGCACACGCTCGTCCTGGACGAACCCGCCGACGGCCTCTCCGCCCGCGAGGCCCAGTGGCTGCACAGCATGCTGCGGGCCCACGCCGCCCAGGGCGGCACGGTGCTCTTCACGACGGCCGACACCAAGGAGGCCGCGCGCAGCGCCGACAGGGTCGTCACCCTCGACGCCGGCAGAGTCGTCGCGGACCAGGAAGCAAGGGCGTTCGCCCGCACCCGGCTACGCCCCCGCGTGGCCGTCCGCAGCCCCCACGCCGTGCGCCTCGCGGCCCTGCTCACCAAAGACGCGCGTACCGCTCGCCGCTCCGTCGAGGTCGTACGCGAGGGCGGCAACCGCCTGTCGGTGTACGGCACCACGACCGCCGACGTCGGCGAGATCGCGTTCCGTCACGGCATCCTCGTTCATCAACTGGCCGACGAAGTCGGCGACATGGGGCCGGGAGCCGGTGCCGAGGGCGACGCGGCGGTGATCTCCACCGAGCCCCCGCAGGCCGTCCAGGACGCAGCGCCGGCGGACCGGAACACCTGGTCGGACCGCAGCCAAGCGGAACAGGAGCCGGCGGCGTCCGACGCCCCGTACGGGGAGCCGGAGCAGGCCTCGGCGGGTCCTTCGTGGGCGCGTCGCCGACGTACCGGGTCGGGCCGCGCGGCGCCGGAGTCCGCCCCGGGCTCGCCGCTGGGATCCGGCTCGGCCGCACTCGGAGGCTCACCGCAGAGCCCCAGCGACGCCAACGGCGAGTCGCCGACGGCGCCCGAACACGCGCGGCCGGTGTCCGAGGACATCACGACGCCTGCCCTTAACGCGGCGGACTCTCGCGCCGCGGAGCCGCCGGCGGAGTCACGCGTCCCGGCGACCGATCCGGCGACGGGCGAACCCCGCGCGACGGCCCCCGGTCGATCGGCACCCGCGCCGGACTCAGGGCCGCCGGAGCACTCCCCGCCCGACACGACCTGTGCCGGGCAGCCGTCGCGGCCCGGGGAACACGTCCTCGAGTCCTCGGCGCCGGCGCCCGAGCGGGCCACGGGAAGCCTCTCCCGGGCCGGTGAAGGGCGACGGGTCCCCGAACTTGCGGCGCGGGAACGCGGGGGAACCGCGGACGGGGAACGGACCGGGACCGGCGGCCGCGGTCCTGATCAAGGCAGCGCGGCAGAACGTCCGCTGATCGTCTCCAGCGCTACGACGCGCGACGCGCCGTCGGCCGGCGCAGCCGACGGCGGCACCCACGACGGAGTCACCGCATCCGGCGACAAGAAGACGGCCGGTCCTGACGCCGGTGATGCGCCCGCCAGGGCCGCCGACGGCCGGTCCACCCACGCGGCGGCCACCCCGGACACCGGCCTCGGTGAAATCGCCACGGTCTCCGAACCGCAGGCCGGACGTACCCGCACTCCCACAACGACCGTGGCCGGCCCCCGCACCCTCCTCCCCGGGGCCAGGAACCCCGCCGCCCGGCAGCAGCAGACCGGCCGCGCCGCCCTGCCCGACGGTGTCCGCGCCCTCCCCGCCCCCGCCCCTCTCCCGCCCCCCATCTCCGTCCGCCCCGCCCGCAGCCCCCTCCGCCCCCTGCGGTACGAGATCCGGCGCGCCGCCGGAATCGGCACCGGTTTCCTCACCTGCGGTGCCGTGCTGGTGGTGTCCGCGCTCACCGCCGTACTCCTGGCACGGCTCGGTCACACCCCGCAGGCGCGGCTGTTCGCTGCGTGGCCGCGGCAACTGCCGCTGCCGCCCGCGGCGCTCGCGGCGGGGCTGCTCGGTGCGCTGGCCTTCGGGGACGAGTTCCGCCACCCCGCCCTGGCGGCCGACCGTGGCACCGTCCCCCGCCGGCTGGGGCTGCTCACCGCGAAACTGCTCGTCTCCGGAGCCACCGCGGTGCTGCTCGCCTTCCTCACCGTGGGCTGCGACGCCGAAGTGCTCTACATCGTCTACGGACGGGAGCTGGCGCAGGTTCCCGCGGACTGGCTTTCGCTGACCGCGAGTTGGTTCGGGCTGGTCGTCGGTTGCGCCTGGGCCGGTGTGCTGGCGGCCGGTGTGTTCGGGTCCACCACGGCAGGACTGGCCGCCGTTCTCGCCGTACCCGTCCTCGTCGTGCCTGTCGTCCACAAGGCGCTGGAAGGCCCGGCCGTACGGATGGCGGCGGACTTCCCGGTGCGGATGCGGGAGGTCTTCCTGCTGCAGTGGCCCTTCGGAGGGGAGCGGTACCTGGTCGCGGCCGCGCGGATCCTCGCTCAACCTGTGGGGGGCGCGCTGGCGTTGTCGCTGGCGGCGCTGCTGTGTGCGTACCTGCTCACAGCGCTGCGCACCCGGTTCGGATGACAACCGTCCGCACGCTTCCGTTCTCGCTGTGTGCACAACTCCCCGAAGAAGGGCCATTTCTTTTCGATAAGGCGTCAATTGCGACGCCGTGAGCGATCACCCTTTCGTGTGCTTTTCACCAAAGACCTCAAGGGAGTTGAAGGCGGCGCCGACAAAGGATCCGTGAGTACCCTTGCGCACACCATGATGACCGCCGCCCGCTCCGCAGACTCAGGTCTGGCCGGCCCGGGCGAACTCGACCGCTACCCCTACGCCGAGGCCCCGGTGACCGACCGCGTCGGCGCTCCTGTCTGGGACGGCGGGGACCCCGAGCTGGGCCGTGTCAGCAGGCGGGCCTCGGGCAGCCGCGGACGCGGACTGCACGGCCAACTCGTCCAGCAGCTGGGACAGATGATCGTCTCCGGCGACCTGGGCGCCGACCGCCCGCTGGTGCCCGAGGAGATCGGCCAGCGCTTCGAGGTCTCCCGCACCGTCGTCCGCGAGTCCCTCCGCGTCCTCGAGGCCAAGGGCCTGGTCAGCGCCCGCCCGAACGTCGGCACGCGCGTGCGTCCCGTCAGCGACTGGAACCTGCTCGACCCGGACATCATCGAGTGGCGGGCCTTCGGGCCGCAGCGCGACGACCAGCGCCGGGAACTGAGCGAGCTGCGCTGGACGATCGAGCCGCTCGCCGCCCGTCTCGCCGCCGGGCACGGGCGCGAGGAGGTGCAGCAGCGTCTCTGCGACATGGTAGAGATCATGAGCCACGCGCTGGCCCAGGGCGACGCGCTCACCTACTCGCGCGCGGACACCGAGTTCCACACCCTGCTGATCCAGATCGCGGGCAACCGCATGCTGGAGCACCTGTCCGGCATCGTCTCGGCGGCGCTCCAGGTCTCCGGCGGCCCGGTCACCGGCTGCGACCGGCCGAACGAGGCGTCCCTCGCCCAGCACGCGCGGATCGTCGACGCGCTCGGCACCGGCGACGGCACGGCGGCGGAGACGGCCATGCGCCAGCTCCTCACCATCCACCCCGAGGTGGAGCGCGTGGTTCCCGCCCCGCGCGAGCACTGACCTCGCGAGGAACACGGTGCGGTCGCCGGTGTGCGGCGTTCTCTGGTACTCGCGGCGGCACCAGGCCCGGGTACCGGCCGCCGCCGGACCCGGCCGGACCATCCGCAGGTCCGGCCGGGTCCGGCGGTGACGGGAAACCCTGGTCGCGGGTGCGGCCGGTCCGAAGGCCAGCGATGATCTCATTTGCACATGTCTGACTGCCTTTGACCGCTTACGGGGTGTGACTCGGGCCACGCAGATTGGGCGTAACGCTCGTGGAGACAGCGCGATGACGTAAGAGGTGATAGCCGCGGAGGGAATACGGACGCCGAACGAGGCGCTGTGCATCTTCCCGGCCCCCGCCCGCGCCGTCGGCCCATCCCCAGGCCGGTGGTCGGCTCCTGTCCCCAGTGGACGGTGCCGGAAGCCGTTTTCCAACGTTCCGAGAGGTTGTTCGTGTCGGCCAGCACATCCCGTACGCTCCCGCCGGAGATCGCCGAGTCCGTCTCTGTCATGGCGCTCATTGAGCGGGGAAAGGCTGAGGGGCAGATCGCCGGCGACGATGTGCGTCGGGCCTTCGAAGCTGACCAGATTCCGGCCACTCAGTGGAAGAACGTACTGCGCAGCCTCAACCAGATCCTTGAGGAAGAGGGTGTGACGCTGATGGTCAGTGCCGCAGAGCCCAAGCGCACCCGCAAGAGCGTCGCAGCGAAGAGCCCCGCCAAGCGCACCGCCACCAAGACGGTCGCGGCGAAGACGGTGACCACCCGGAAGGCCACCGCGACCACGGCCGCCCCCGCGGCGGCGCCCGCCGCTCCGGCCGCAGCCGATTCCGCCGAAGAAGCCGCACCCGCCAAGAAGGCCGCCGCCAAGAAGGTAGCCGCCAAGAAGACGGTCGCCAAGAAGGCCGTCGCCAAGAAGACGGCCGCCAAGAAGACCACGGGCAAGAAGGACGACGTCGAGCTTCTCGAGGACGAGGTTCTCGAGGACACCAAGGTCGCCGACGAGCCCGAGGGCACCGAGAGCGCCGGCTTCGTCCTCTCCGACGAGGACGAGGACGACGCGCCCGCGCAGCAGGTCGCCGCGGCCGGCGCCACCGCCGACCCGGTCAAGGACTACCTGAAGCAGATCGGCAAGGTCCCCCTGCTCAACGCCGAGCAGGAGGTCGAGCTGGCCAAGCGCATCGAGGCGGGTCTGTTCGCCGAGGACAAGCTGGCGAACTCCGACAAGCTCGCCCCGAAGCTCAAGCGCGAGCTGGAGATCATCGCCGAGGACGGCCGACGCGCCAAGAACCACCTGCTGGAGGCCAACCTCCGACTGGTGGTCTCCCTGGCCAAGCGCTACACCGGCCGCGGCATGCTCTTCCTGGACCTCATCCAGGAGGGCAACCTCGGTCTGATCCGCGCGGTCGAGAAGTTCGACTACACCAAGGGCTACAAGTTCTCCACGTACGCCACCTGGTGGATCCGTCAGGCGATCACCCGCGCCATGGCCGACCAGGCCCGCACCATCCGCATCCCGGTGCACATGGTCGAGGTCATCAACAAGCTCGCGCGCGTGCAGCGCCAGATGCTCCAGGACCTGGGCCGCGAGCCCACCCCGGAGGAGCTGGCCAAGGAGCTCGACATGACCCCGGAGAAGGTCATCGAGGTCCAGAAGTACGGCCGCGAGCCCATCTCGCTGCACACCCCGCTGGGCGAGGACGGCGACAGCGAGTTCGGTGACCTCATCGAGGACTCCGAAGCCGTCGTCCCGGCCGACGCGGTCAGCTTCACGCTCCTGCAGGAGCAGCTGCACTCCGTCCTGGACACCCTGTCCGAGCGGGAGGCGGGCGTCGTCTCCATGCGCTTCGGTCTCACCGACGGTCAGCCGAAGACCCTCGACGAGATCGGCAAGGTGTACGGCGTGACGCGTGAGCGCATCCGCCAGATCGAGTCCAAGACCATGTCGAAGCTGCGTCACCCGTCGCGCTCCCAGGTGCTGCGCGACTACCTCGACTAGATCGCGGTCGTACGGCGGCGAAGGCCCGGCTCCCCCGTGGGAGCCGGGCCTTCGTGCTGCGCGCCCTCCCGGCGTGGATCACTCTGGGTGTCCCAGGAGGACCCAGAGTGAGGAGCATGCATGCGCCGTTCCGTTGTCCGGGCACTGGTCCGGCCGCTGGCCCTGGCGGCCACCGTGACCGCGATACCCCTGGTGAGCATGGCTCCCGCCGTCGCCGACAGCGTCGTGGTCGGAGGGTTCCCGATCGACGTCTCGCAGGCTCCGTGGACGGTGGCGCTGGCCAGCCGTGACCGATTCGGAGGTATGCGGGCGGGCCAGTTCTGCGGCGCCGTGGCCGTCGGGCGCACCACCGTGGTCACCGCGGCCCACTGTCTGTCCGAGGAGGTCCTCGGGACGCCGCCGAACCGTGTACGCGACCTCAAGGTCATCGCGGGCCGCACCGACCTGCTCTCGGAACAGGGGGAGGAGATCGCCGTACGGGAGGTCCGGATCAATCCCGCGTACGACGCCATGACCAATTCAGGAGACTTCGCGGTCCTCGGGCTCTCTGGGCCGCTGCCGCAGAGCGCCGTCGTCTCCATGGCGGCCACGGGCGATCCGGCGTACACGCCGGGCACGCAGGCCCTGGTGTCCGGTTGGGGGGACACGACCGGCGGAGGGGCCTACGCGCACCGGCTCCACGCCGCACGCGTACGCGTGCTGCCGGACGAGATGTGTGCCCGCGCCTTTCCGGGCGGCCCTGACGGCGCCTACCGGGCCGCCACCATGCTGTGCGCCGGTGAGCTCGCCGGAGGCCCCGACGCCTGCCAGGGGGACAGCGGCGGGCCTCTGGTGGCCGGGGGGCGGCTGATCGGCCTCGTGTCATGGGGGAGCGGCTGCGGTCGGCCGGGGCTCCCCGGCGTCTACACGCGCGTCTCCGAGATCGTACGAGCGCTGCGGCCGGCCACGGGGTCCCAGCCTTCCGGGGACTCGTGAGCACGCGTCCGCGGGCATGAGCACGGGCGGCCACTCCTGGCGAGGAGCGGCCGCCCGTTCACCGGCCTGTGCCGGGGCTGGCTCGTCGTGGTGCGAGATTCAGCGCTCTTCGTCGGAAGCGGTGTTCGGAACGGACGTCAGCCGCTCCGTCTCGTCCTGTATCTCAGCGGCGATCTTCTTGAGTTCCGGCTCGAACTTGCGACCGTGGTGGGCGCAGAAGAGCAGTTCTCCGCCGCTGAGCAGGACGACGCGCAGGTATGCCTGGGCGCCGCAGCGGTCGCAGCGATCGGCGGCCGTCAGGGGGCTCGCGGGGGTCAGAACAGTAGTCACGTCGCCTCTTCTCTAGCTCGACGAGCTGTCGTACCAGGGTCAACATCCAACCAGCCCGAAAACGTTCCCGCTCGTGGCTTTTCCTCGAAAAAATCTTTCCGGGGCGGCTGTCTGCTGCCGGTTGGCGGCGAAGGTGCCGTATTGCGTCTCTTGTATGCGTACGGGTTCGCGCTGTCTTGCTGTCTCGGTCCTCCCGGCCGGGTTGCCGGTTGTTCATGAGGACGTGCCCGGAGCCTAAATGGTTCATGCCTCGAAGGGAACGTGATGTGTGCTTCACTCCCACGAGGGATCGAACAGGCATACGAGTGTGGACTAGTGTGAGTTGCCGACGAGGGTGGCGTTACACCGGCTCTACCAGGGCTCGGTACCCTCTGTGCGGCGACCGAAGCCGCCCCCTTACCCAAAAGGGGGCCACCTGAAATTCAGCGAGGAGCGAACCGCGTGACCGCCGATACGTCCGTGCCGTCCACAGCGCTGCTGGCAGGAGCAGACCGCGACGGTTCCAACTACACCGCGCGGCACCTGCTCGTCCTTGAGGGTCTTGAGGCCGTGCGCAAGCGCCCCGGCATGTACATCGGCTCGACCGACAGCCGCGGTCTGATGCACTGCCTGTGGGAGATCATCGACAACTCCGTGGACGAGGCCCTCGGCGGCTACTGCGACCACATCGAGGTGATCCTCCACGACGACGGCTCCGTGGAGGTGCGCGACAACGGCCGCGGCATCCCCGTGGACGTGGAACCGAAGACCGGCCTGTCCGGCGTCGAGGTCGTCATGACCAAGCTGCACGCCGGCGGCAAGTTCGGCGGCGGCTCCTACGCGGCCTCCGGCGGCCTGCACGGTGTCGGTGCCTCCGTGGTCAACGCCCTCTCCGCCCGCCTCGACGTCGAGGTGGACCGCGGCGGCCACACCCACGCCATCAGCTTCCGGCGCGGCGTGCCCGGAGCCTTCGCCGCCGAGGGTGCCGACGCGAAGTTCGAGGCCAAGAGCGGGCTGCGCAAGGCCAAGAAGATCCCCAAGGCGCGCACCGGCACGCGCGTGCGCTACTGGGCCGACCGGCAGATCTTCCTCAGGGACGCCAAGCTGTCCCTGGAGAACCTGCACCAGCGCGCCCGGCAGACCGCGTTCCTGGTGCCCGGCCTGACCATCGTCGTCCGTGACGAGTTCGGGCTCGGCGAGGGCGGCAGCAAGGGCGAAGAGTCGTTCCGCTTCGACGGCGGTATCAGCGAGTTCTGCGAGTACCTGGCGAGCGACAAGGCCATCTGCGACGTCCTGCGCTTCTCGGGCAAGGGCACCTTCAAGGAGACCGTCCCGGTCCTGGACGAACACGGTCAGATGACCCCCACCGAGGTCACCCGTGAGCTGGGCGTCGACGTCGCGCTGCGGTGGGGCACGGGCTACGACACGACCGTGAGGTCGTTCGTCAACATCATCGCCACCCCGAAGGGCGGCACCCACGTCGCCGGCTTCGAGCAGGCCCTCACCCAGACGCTGAACGATGTGCTGCGTGCCAAGAAGCTGCTGCGCGTGGCCGAGGACAACATCGTCAAGGACGACGCCCTGGAGGGCCTCACCGCCGTCGTCACGGTCCGGCTGGCCGAGCCGCAGTTCGAGGGGCAGACCAAGGAGGTCCTCGGCACCTCGGCGGCCCGCCGCATCGTGAACAGCGTGATCAGCAAGGAACTGAAGGCGTTCCTCACGGCCACCAAGCGCGACGCCGCCGCCCAGGCCCGGGTGGTCATGGAGAAGGTGGTCGCGGCTGCCCGCACCCGGGTCGCGGCCCGTCAGCACAAGGATGCCCAGCGCCGGAAGACGGCCCTGGAGTCCTCGTCCCTGCCGGCCAAGCTCGCCGACTGCCGCAGCGACGACGTCGACCGCAGCGAGCTGTTCATCGTCGAGGGCGACTCGGCGCTCGGCACGGCGAAGCTGGCGCGGAACTCCGAGTTCCAGGCCCTGCTGCCGATCCGAGGCAAGATCCTCAACGTGCAGCGGTCGTCGGTCACCGACATGCTCAAGAACGCCGAGTGCGGCGCGATCATCCAGGTCATAGGAGCGGGCTCGGGCCGCACCTTCGACATCGACCAGGCCCGCTACGGCAAGATCATCATGATGACCGACGCCGACGTGGACGGCTCCCACATCCGCTGTCTGCTGCTCACGCTGTTCCAGCGCTACATGCGGCCCATGGTCGAGGCCGGCCGGGTCTTCGCCGCCGTGCCGCCGCTGCACCGCATCGAGCTGATCCAGCCGAAGAAGGGGCAGGAGAAGTACGTCTACACGTACTCCGACCGCGAGCTGCGCGACAAGCTCATGGAGTTCCAGAGCAAGGGCATCCGGTACAAGGACTCCATCCAGCGCTACAAGGGTCTGGGTGAGATGGACGCCGACCAGCTGGCCGAGACCACGATGGACCCGCGCCACCGCACCCTGCGCCGCATCAACCTCTCCGACCTGGAGGCCGCCGAACAGGTCTTCGACCTGCTGATGGGCAATGACGTGGCACCCCGGAAGGAGTTCATCTCCAGCTCGGCGGCGACGCTGGACCGGTCGCGCATCGACGCGTAGCCGCTGCGCTGGGCTTCGACCGGCGGGGGCGGGCTCTCGGCCGACGGGGCCGTTGTCCGGGGTGAGGGCTTCCCCGGGCAGGCGTGCCCCGTGGGCGGCGTCCGTTTCCGGGAGAGGCGGCGGTGGCGTGGGCGGGGTTCGCTGGAGCGCGCCTCGCCGCGCAGGGGACCAGGGGCGGGGATCAGGGGCTGTCGGGTGGCAGCCGAGTGGTCGTGTGCCGGGGCGTTCCGGGGTGAGCCGGGGGCGGCACGCCAGTGTGAGTGGACGGCCGGAAGGCAGGGTCACGGACGGCAGGGTCACGGACGGCAGGGGGCAGCGGCTGTGAGCTCGGAGCCCGCCAGCCGACCAACCGCCCGTCGGCCATCGTGCCCGGCGGTGATCCCCAGCGGCCACCTCCCGGTCTCCAGCGACATTCCACCGTGCGCAGGCCCGACCCGTGCGCAGCGGTCCCCTGGGGACGTGTCTCGCTTGACCAGCACCCACGCGGCTGCCCTGACCGGCCTGCCTGACCCCTCCGGCCTGACCGGCCTACTCTGACCCGCCTGCCCCGGCCCGCCTGCCCCGCGCCCCCGCTGACCACCTTCCACCCCGCCCCTTACAGCCACGCACCACTCGACCCCGACGGTCTCTCCACCCCTGGGTGGAGGCAGGCCGGTGCCAGGTTCCACCCGTGATCCACCCCGGCTCCGATCCCCTGGCCTGCCGACTTCCGTAGCTTCGAAGGCGTCGGCAGCGCTCGCTTCCGGCGCCGCCCTCTCGCTCACGGAGGTCCAGATGCCCGGGCTCGTCAACGCGCTGGTGATCGTGGTCGTCGTCGCCCTAGTGATCGCGCGGCAGTTCCGTGCGCGGGCGCTCGACACGGACCGGCGTTGGTGGCTGCTGCCCTTGATCCTGGCCGTCGTCGCACTGCGCGAGCCCGGCATCCTCGACGCCCACCACCGGGCCGAAGCCGCCGGACTGCTCGTCGTCGAGTTGCTCGTCGGCGTGGCCACCGGGGCCGGCTGGGGCTGGACCACCCGTATCTGGAGGGCGCCGGACGGTGTCGTATGGACCAAGAGCAGCAAGGCGAGCGGTGCCGTATGGGTCGTGGGCATAGCCCTGCGAGCCGGCGTCTTCGCCCTCGGCTCCGCTCTCGGTGTGCACCAGGACAGCTCCGCACTGATGCTCGGACTCGCCGGCACCCTGTTGGTCCGCGGCGGGATACTGGCCTGGCGGGCCCAGTCCGTCGGCGCCCCGAGCGCTCCCGTCCCGGCACACGGTGACGCCGAGCCGCTGGCGTGGAAGGAGCGCGTGTGACCGAGAACGTCTGGACGCGCTGGCCGTCGCGCGAAGCGCTCGGTCGCACGGGAACGACCCGCCCCCGGCGCCTGCTCGTCCGGGCCGTCCGACTGCTCCTCCTGGCCGTGCTGCTGTGGGGTGCCTTCCACCAGCGACAGGTCGGTCTCGGGGGAGGGCTCGCCGCAGCGGCGGCGATCCTCCTCGCCGGACTCGTCTCCTGGGCCTTCTACCGGACCACCTACGAGCACCGGCTCCTCCCCTCCCTGGCGCTCATGGGCATGCTCCTGGGCATCGCGGTCGCCGCCGAGGCGACGGGATTCAGAGGGCCGGCCCTCGTGATCTGGTGCGGCTGTGGAGTCGGCGCGCTGGAGCGGCTGCCGCTCGGGGCGGCGGTCCCCGTGGCAGCGGTGGCGCTGGCCTCCTACTCCGCGTTCACCAACGACGTCTGGCTGACCACGGCCGCCACCGTGGTCGGCCTGGCCCTCGCCGGGTACGCCATGCGGCTGGACGCGGAAGCCCGGGGCAGCGCGCAGCGGCTTCTCGCCCAGGAGCGCGCCGCGCGCGCAGCCGAGGCCGAGTCCGCGGCGCTTGCCGAGCGTGCCCGCATCGCCCGGGAGATCCACGACGTGCTGGCGCACAGTCTTTCGGCGCAGCTCGTGCACCTGGAGGCGGCCCGGCTGCTGATCGAGAGCGGCGCGGACCGGGACCGGATCCTGGAGCGGGTGGTGGCCGCCCGGGGCATGGCCCGCGACGGCCTCGCCGAGACCCGGCAGGCGCTGTCCGCGCTGCGGGGCGAGCTGACCCCGCTGGAGGAGTTCCTGGCCGAACTGGTCAGCACAGCCGGCGGCGCCGAGGTCACCGTCACAGGTGAACGCAGACCCCTCCCAGCCGAGGCGTCCCAGGCCGTGCGGCGGGTCGCCCAGGAGGCACTGACGAACGTCCGCAAGCACGCACAGGGCGCCAAAGTGACCGTGCGACTCGACTACGGCGAGCACGAGGTGACGTTGAACGTACGCGACTCGGGCGGTGAAGCGGGCGACCTGAACGGATCCGGGGGCGGGTACGGTCTGCTGGGCATGCGTGAGCGCGCCGAACTGCTGGGCGGTTCGCTGGACGCGGGACCGGACGAGGAGGGGTTCGTGGTGACGCTGAAGGTGCCCGTATGACGGAGACGGAGGGGGAGAGGAAGACCGCACGGGTAGTGGTGGCCGACGATCAGACCGTGGTCCGTGAGGGCATCGTGATGTTGCTCGGCCTGCTGCCCGGCGTGGAGGTCGTCGGGGCCGCGGGAGACGGGGAGGAGGCGGTGCGGCTCGTCGGGGAACTCGCTCCGGACGTCGTGCTGATGGACTTGAGGATGCCCCGCTGCGACGGCGTGGAGGCCACCCGGCGGATCCGTACGCTGTACCCGGGCACACAGGTGGTGGTGCTCACCACCTACGCGGACGACGATTCGCTGTTCCCCGCGCTGAAAGCCGGTGCCCGGGGTTACCTGACCAAGGACGCGGGCGGTGACGAGATCGTCCGTGCCGTGCACAGTGTGCTCTCGGGGGACGCGGGGCTGTCGCCGAGCGTCCAGCGACGGTTGCTGGAGCGACTGTCGCAGGCCGAGCCCGTGCCGGTGCCGGCGACCGGTGAGGCGCCCGACGGGCTGACCACGCGCGAGACCGAGGTCCTGGTGCTGATCGGCGAAGGTCTCAACAACCAGGAGATCGCTCGCCGGTTGCACGTGTCGACCGCGACCGTGAAGACCCATATCAACAACCTCTTCGCCAAGACGGGTCTCAAGGACCGGGCGCAGGCCGTGCGGTACGCCTACAGCAAGGGGCTGGTGCGGCCACCCACCGAGTGAATCACCTGATGGGGTGAAGAGCGGGAGGAAGAAGAGTCACGGATCCTCCCGTCCTGTCCATCCTTGGGCATGCAGTCAAGCAACGGTCGTCCGCGTGGAGTCGGGGACGGTCCCGAGAGACCGGCCGGGAACCAGGAAGGCGACGGCACGTCCTCCCGTGACGTGACGTACGAGGACCCCTGGTACGACACGTCGGCGTCGGGCTGGGGTGAGCTGGACGGTGCGGGCATGCCGGCGCCGGCCGTGCCGCCCGCACGCGCCGAGCCCGGAGCGTCGGCGGCGCGCGCCCGCGATGTGTACCTCGAGGTGCAGCGCAGTGAGGCGTTCCAGGAAGTGCGCGGCAGGTACCGGCGGTTCGTGGTGCCGGGGGTCGTGGCCTTCCTGGTGTGGTACGTGGCGTACGTGGTCGCGGCGACGACCGCGCCGGGACTCATGGCCCGGCCCGTGCTGGGGGCGGTGAACGTGGGGATGCTCGCGGGTCTCGGGCAGTTCCTCACCACGTTCCTGTTCACCTGGGCCTACGCCCGCCACGCGCGGCTGCGCCGGGACCGGGCCGCGCTGGAGTTGCGCTGGGACACCCAGGAGCTGGCCCGCGGAGCGCAGGGAGGGGCGCCGTGACCGGTGACCATCAGACGCCGGCGCTGCTGCTGTTCAGCGGGTTCGTGGTGGTCACCCTCGCGATCACGACGTGGGTGAGCCGCAGGCGGCAGGGTTCGGCGGAGGAGTTCTACGCGGGCGGGCGGCTGTTCTCCCCGATGGAGAATGGTTTTGCCATCGCGGGCGACTACATGTCGGCGGCCTCCTTCCTGGGGATCAGCGGGCTCATCGCGCTCTACGGGTACGACGGGCTCCTGTACGGGGTGGGGTTTCTCGTCGCGTGGCTGGTCGTGCTGTTCCTGGTGGCCGAACTGGTGCGTAACTGCGGACGGTTCACGCTGGCCGACGTGGTGGCCGCGCGGATGAGGGAGCGGCCGGTGCGGATCGCCGTGGGAGCCTCCTCGGTCACGGTGTCCGTGCTCTATCTCGTGGCGCAGATGGTCGGCGCCGGCAGTCTGGTGGCGTTGCTGCTGGGGCGGACGAGCGGAGTGGCCCAGGCCTGGACGGTCATCGGAGTCGGCGCGCTCATGGTGGTCTATGTGTCGTTGGGAGGGATGCGGGCCACCACCTGGATCCAGATCGTGAAGGCGGTCCTGCTGCTGAGCGGGACGGTCGTCCTGACCGTTCTGGTGCTGCTGCGCTTCCACGGCGATGTCGACCGGCTGCTGCTCACGGCGGCTGAGCGCAGTGGTCACGGGAGGGCGTTCCTGGCGCCGGGGCTGAAGTACGGCGGGGACTGGAACGCCCGGATCGACTTCATCAGCCTGGGGCTCGCGCTGGTGCTGGGCACGGCCGGCCTGCCGCACATCCTGTCCCGCTTCTACACCGTGCCGACCGCGCGGGCCGCCCGCCGTTCCGTGGTGTGGTCCATCGGTCTGATCGGCAGCTTCTACCTGATGACGATCGTCCTCGGCTTCGGGGCGGCGGCGGTGGTGGGGCCGCGGGCCGTGCGTGAATCCAACGCGGCCGGGAACACGGCGGTGCCCCTCCTCGCCCTCGACCTGGGCGGCGGAGCGGGCTCGACCGGGGGCACCGTGCTGTTCGCGGTGGTCGCCGCCGTGGCCTTCGCGACGATCCTCGCGGTGGTCGCGGGCATCACGCTGGCCTCCTCGGCATCGGTGGCCCACGACCTGTACGCGTCGCTGCGCACCCGGCGCGGCACGCCCCGCAGCGAGGTGGCCGTGGCCCGGTGGGCGGCGGTGGGCGTGGGCGTCGTGGCGATCGGGCTCGGTCTGCTGGCCCGTGATCTCAACGTCGCCTTCCTCGTCGGCCTCGCCTTCGCGGTCGCCGCCTCGGCGAACCTGCCGACCCTGCTCTACTCGCTGTTCTGGCGCGGCTTCACCACGCGGGGCGCGGTGTGGGCCGTGTACGGCGGGCTGCTCCCGGCGATCGGGCTCGTACTGTTGTCCCCGGTGGTGTCCGGCAGTCCGGATTCCCTGTTCCCCGGGGTCGACTTCCAGTACTTCCCGTTGGAGAACCCGGGCATCGTCTCCATCCCGCTCGGCTTCCTCGCCGGCTGGCTGGGCACGGTCACCTCGGACGAGGTCCCGGACGAGGGCAAGTACGCCGAGACGGAGGTGCGTTCGCTGACGGGGGCCGGAGCCGTGTAGCCGGGCCACCGCCCCGCTACGGCGCCACCCAGGCGTACCGGTGTTCCGGGCGGCCGGTGTCGCCGTACTTCAGGGAGAGGCGGAGGCGGCCCGCCTGTTCGAGGTGGCGGAGGTACCGCTGGGCGGTCGAGCGGCTCAGGCCCGTGCGGGCGGCCACCTCGTGGGCCGAGAGCGGATGGTCGGCGCGGTGCAGGACGCCGCAGATGAGGTCCGTCGTGGGCTCGGAGTGGCCGGTCGGCAGGCCGGGTGCGGAAGGGGCGGGGGCGGTGCGCAGGGCACCGAAGATCCGGTCGACCTGTTCCTGGCCCGTCAGGCCCCGGCCACCCACCCGGTCGACCGTGCGGCGCAGGGCGGCGTAGGAGTCCAGGCGGGTGCGCAGTGCGGCGAAGGTGAACGGTTTGACCAGGTAGTGCAGGGCGCCCAGGCGCATCGCCTGCTGGACGGTGGTCACATCGCTCGCTGCCGTGATCATGATGACGTCGGTGCCGTGGCCCTGCTCCCGCATGAGGTGCACGAGTTCCAGGCCGGTCCGGTCCGGCAGGTAGTGGTCGAGCAGGACCAGGTCGATGGAGCCGCGTTCCACGGCTGCCAGGGCCTGGGCGGCGCTGTGCGCGCGGGCGGCCACCCGGAAGCCGGGAACCTTTCCCACGTACTTGGCGTTGATCTCAGCGACACGGAAGTCGTCGTCGACCACCAGGACGTCAATCATCAGGCCTCTCCTTACAAGGCCGGCGAGCGTTAAGCCCGTGTTTCGGCTCCGCAGTTGTAGCGCGAGCAAAATGAGCACAACAGGTCCTTGCGAGCAAAAGAACGGCTTGTGCTCACAAGACTGCTGCTGTGGCCGGGGCCACACCTACCGTCCCGGCCCATGAGCGCACACACCAGCCCCGCCATCGAGCTGCGGGGCGCGAGCAAGACCTTCAGAACCCCGTCCGGGGGACTGCACACGGCGGTGCGCGGCCTGGACCTCACCGTGGAGCGCGGCGAGTTCGTGGCCGTCGTAGGACCGACCGGATGCGGAAAGTCCACCACGCTGACCCTGGTCAGCGGCCTGGAGGAACCCACCGAGGGCGAGGTGCTGGTGGCCGGGGAACCGGTTGACGGGGTCGGCGACAAGGTCGGCTTCGTCTTCCAGCAGGACGCCACCTTCCCCTGGCGGACGGTGCTGTCGAACGTCATGGCGGGCCCGCGCTTCCGGGGCGTACCCAAGGCGGAGGCCAAGCAGAGGGCCCGTGACTGGCTGGCCCGGGTGGGACTCGCGGCCTTCGAGGACCGCTATCCGCACCAGCTCTCCGGTGGCCAGCGCAAGCGGGTCGCGCTGGCGGCCACGTTCGTCAACGACCCCGAGATCCTGCTGATGGACGAGCCGTTCTCGGCGCTCGACGTGCAGACCCGGGCACTGATGTCGGACGAGCTGCTGGAGCTGTGGGAGGGCACCGGCGCCTCCGTCGTCTTCGTCACCCACGACCTGGAGGAGTCGATCGCGCTGGCCGACAAGGTCGTCGTGATGACCGCCGGACCCGCGACCGTGAAGCAGGTCTTCGACATCGACCTGCCCCGCCCGCGCAAGGTCGAGTCGGTGCGGCTGGAGCCGCGGTTCATCGAGATCTACCGCGAGATCTGGGAGTCCCTCGGCGAAGAGGTCCGCATCACCCGCGAGAGGGGTGCCGCCCATGTCGCCTGAGGTCCTCAGCACCCCGGTCGTCGACACCGTCAAGACACCCGACCGCGCGCAGACCCGGGCCCAGGCCGCCCGCCGGCGCAAGCTTTTGGTCAACACCGTGCGCGTGGTGCTCCTGGTGGCCGTGCTGGGACTGTGGGAGGCGCTGTCCCGTGCCAAGGTCATCGACCCGTTCAACTTCTCGATGCCCTCGAAGATCTGGGACCAGATCTGGACCTGGGTGACCCATGGGACAGCGCTCGGCTCCCTGGGCGAACAGATCTGGTACACGCTGTACGAGGCACTGCTCGGCTGGGTCATCGGCGTGGTCGCCGGTGTGCTGCTCGGCATCGCGCTCGGCCGGATCAGATTGCTCGCCGAGGTACTCGGTCCCTACATCAAGGTGCTCAACTCGATACCCCGGATCGTGCTGGCGCCCATCTTCCTGATCTGGTTCGGTCTCGGGCCCTCCTCCAAGGTCGCCTCGGCCGTGGTGCTCGTCTTCTTCCCGGTGTTCTTCAACGCCTTCCAGGGCGCCCGCGAAGTGGACCGCAACCTCGTGGCCAACGCCCGCATCCTCGGCGCGAGCGACCGCAGGGTCACCCTCCAGGTCGTCATCCCGTCGGCCACCTCCTGGATCTTCACCAGCCTGCACGTCAGCTTCGGCTTCGCGCTCATCGGCGCCATCGTCGGCGAGTACATCGGCGCGACCAAGGGCATCGGCCTGCTCGTCTCGCAGTCGCAGAACACCTTCAACGCCGCCGGCGTGTACGCGGCCATGGTCATCCTCGCCGTCGTCGCCCTCGTCGCCGAGGGACTGCTGACCTTCGCCGAGCGCCGCATCTTCCGCTGGCGGCCCACCGGTTCCGACAGCTGACCGGTCCTCCTCGCCACCCCCCGCTCCTTCCCGCACCGCCCTCTCACAAGGACGTGAACCGCCATGCGCAAGACCGCCAGATACGCCTCCCTGGCCGCCGCCGGACTGCTCGCCCTCTCCTCGCTCACCGCCTGCGCCAACGACGCGGCAAGCTCGACGGCCGACACCGGCAGTGGTGGGGGCGGCGGAAAGGGGGAGACCGTCAAGATCATGGTCGGCGGCCTGGACAAGGTCATCTACCTGCCCGCGATGCTCACCCAGCGCCTCGGCTACTTCCAGGCGGAGGGGCTGAACGTCCAGCTCCTCAGCGAGCCCGCCGGTGTCCAGGCCGAGACCGCGCTCGTCTCCGGCCAGGTGCAGGGAGCGGTCGGGTTCTACGACCACACCCTGGACCTCCAGGTGAAGGGCAAGTCGGTGGAGTCGGTCGTGCAGTTCTCGCACGCGCCCGGCGAGGTCGAGGTCGTCTCGAACAAGGCCGCCGGCGACCTCACCTCGCCCAAGGACTTCAAGGGCCGCAAGCTGGGCGTGACCGGGCTCGGTTCCTCGACCGACTTCCTCACCAAGTACCTCGCGGTCAAGAACGGAGTGAAGATCAGCGACTTCACGCCCGTCGCGGTGGGGGCCGGACCCACGTTCATCGCGGCGCTCCAGAAGGGCGCGATCGACGGCGGCATGACCACCGACCCGACCGTCGCGACGATCCTGGACAAGAAGGCCGGGAAGATTCTTGTCGACATGCGCACCCCCGAGGGCTCGCAGGAGGCGCTGGGCGGGCCGTACCCCTCGTCAAGTCTGTACATGCAGACGGACTGGGTGAACGGACACAAGGACACCGTCCAGAAGTTGGCCAACGCATTCGTCAAGACGCTCAAGTGGATGTCCACGCACAGCGCCGACGAGATCGCCGCCAAGATGCCCGCCGACTACTCCCAGGGCGACAAGGCGCTGTACGCGCAGGCCATCAAGAGCACCCTTCCGATGTTCACCGACGACGGCGTGATGCCCCAGGGCGGCCCCGAGACCGTCGAGAAGGTCCTCAAGGCGTTCAACCCCAACATCAAGAACGCGAAGGTCGACTTGAGCAAGACGTACACGACGGAGTTCGTCAAGGCGGTCAAGTGACCGCCGCCGCGTCGACGTGAGCGCGCTCAGGCGCGGGTCGCCCACACGTAACGGTGTTCCGGGCGGCCCGCGTCGCCGTACTTGAGCGTCAGCCGGGCCCGGCCGGTGCGCTCCAGGAGCTTCAGATACCGCTGGGCGGTCTGCCGGCTCACCCCCGTCCGCTCGGCGATCTCCTGGGCCGACAGGGGGCTTTCGGCGTTCAGCAGCGCCTGGCGCACCAGCTCGGCCGTCGTGGGGGAGTGTCCCTTGGGCAGCCCGGGCTCCGAGGGGGCGGACAGGGCGCCGAAGATGCGGTCCACCTCCGCCTGCTCGGCCTCGCCGCCGCCGTCCAGGGTGCGCCGCAGCTCGGCGTACGCCTCCAGCTTCGCCCGCAGACCGGCGAAGGCGAACGGCTTCACCAGGTACTGCAGCGCGCCCTGCCGCATGGCCGCCTGCACGGTCGACACGTCCCGCGCGGCCGTCACCATGATCACGTCGGTCTGGTGGCCGCGCCGGCGCATCTCCTGGACCACCGCGAGACCCGTGTCGTCGGGCAGGTAGTGGTCCATCAGCACGAGATCCAGCCGGGGCAGCGCCTCCACCTGGCGCAGCGCCTCGGCCGCGTTGTGCGCCTCGCCGGCGACGTGGAAGCCCGGCACCTTCTCCACGTAGGCCGCGTTGACCCGGGCGACGCGGGTGTCGTCGTCCACGACCAGGACCTCGATCATCGCGCCTCCTCCTCGGCGACGGCGGCGGTCCCGACGGACCGTTCGGGCACGGCCGGTTCCAGTTCCGGCTCGGTCAGCGCCTCGGGCAGGACCACGGTGAACTCCGCGCCGCCGCCGGCCGCCGTGCCCACGGCCGCGCTGCCGCCCTGCCGTTCGGCGAGCCGGCGCACCAGGGAGAGCCCGATGCCCCGTTTGCCGTGCGCGGGCGGCTTCTTGGTGGACCACCCCTCCGTGAAGACCAGTTCCCGCTGGTCCTCCGGGACCCCGGGGCCCGTGTCGCATACCCGCAGGACGACCGTACGGCCCTCCGTGCGCAACTCGACCTCCACGCGCGCGTGCGGTGTGCCCGCCACCGCGTCGAGGGCGTTGTCCACGAGGTTGCCCACGACCGTGACCAGCCCCCGGGGATCGATCAGCCGGTCCGGGAGCCGGGTGCGCTCCGACACCCACAGGGCGACCCCGCGCTCGGCCGCCACGGTCGCCTTGCCCACCAGCAGCGCGGCCAGCAGCGGGTCCTGGATCTTCTCCGTGACCTGTTCGGCGGTGGCGCGGTGGTCCCCGACCACCTCGCCGACGAACTCCACGGCGTCGTCGTACATCTCCAGCTCCAGCAGCCCCAGCAGGGTGTGCATGCGGTTGGCGTGCTCGTGGTCCTGGGCGCGCAGGGCGTCGATCAGCCCGCGCGTGGAGTCGAGTTCGCGTCCCAGCTGCTCCAGTTCCGTGCGGTCGCGCAGGGTCGCCACCGCGCCCCCGTCGTCGGTGGGCATACGGTTGGCGACCAGGACCCGGTGGCCCCGCACGGTGAGCAGGTCCGTGCCGGTCACGCGGCCGGCCAGCACGTCCGTCGTACGGCCCGCGCCCAGCGCCTCGTCGGGGGTCCGCCCGACGGCCTCGTCGCCGATGCCCAGCAGCCGCCGTGCCTCGTCGTTCAGCAGGCGGATACGGCCGCCCCGGTCGAGGGCGACCACGCCCTCCCGGATGCCGTGGAGCATCGCCTCGCGCTCCGCGAGCAGCGCCGAGATGTCGGAGAAGGCCAGGTCACGGGTCTGCCGCTGGACCCGGCGCGAGATCAGCCAGGCGGCCAGCGCGCCGACCGCGAGCGCGCCGCCGGCGTACGCGAACAGGCCCGGGATCGCGCTGATCAGCCGCGCCCGCACGCTGTCGTAGGCGATGCCGACCGAGACCGCGCCGACGATGCGGTGGTCGGCGTCGTACAGCGGCACCTTGCCGCGCGCCGAGCGTCCCAGGGTGCCCCTGTCGATCTCCATGACCTCCTTGCCGGCCAGGGCGTCGGTGGGGTCCGTGGAGACGCGCCGGCCGATCTCCGAGGCCGTGGGGTGCGACCAGCGCACCCAGTTCCGGTCCAGCACCACGATGTACTCGGCGTGCGTGGCCCGCCGGATCCGCTCGGCCTCCTCCTGCACGGGGCCGTTGCTGGTCGGCGGGGTGGTCAGGACGCCCTCGGCGATCTGCGGGTCCTGGGCCGTGGTCTCGGCGATGGCCAGCGCGCGGCGCATCGCCTCCTGGTCCAGCTGCTTGCTGAGCGGGGCGAGGAACAGCCCGGTCGCGAGCACCGCGACTCCCGCGGCGATCGCCACCTGCATCAGCAGCACCTGGGAGAACATCCGCCGCGGCAGACCGAGGCGCAGCCGGCGGGCGGGGGGAGTGGGGCTCATACCCACGACCGTACGTGGGGCGGCCGGACGCACCCCAGCGGGTGTGGTGCGGATCTCTTGATCCATGTGTTGATCAAGGGTTGACGGCATCCGAACCCCGCCGGTGTCCACGCCCGGTCAGCTCGCCAGCGCGGTCGGCCTCAGCTCGCGCACCTCGACCACGTCCATCCGGGCGGGCGCACCGAGCACCGTCGCGCCACAGCTCTCCGGGCGGGGCGGCAGCGACGTCCCCTGCGCCACGGTGACCCGCCACCGGCGGCCGTCGGCGTGCCGGACGATGACCTCCCAGCCCGAAGCGGTGCCGTCGGTCCGTACGACGCTGAGCACACCCGCCCGGTACTCGCCCGCGGCCGACCGGACGGCCAGCTCCGCGGCCTGGCCGGGTCGTTCCCACGCGGAGCACCCCCGGCACCCCTCCACGACCACGCGCCCCTCCCGGACGCCGTGCAGGGCCTCCTTGACGGTGTGCGCCTCGGCGCGGCCGTAGGCGTAGCCGTACGGCAGGACGAGCACCGTGGGCGCGAACCGATGTCCACCCAGATGGGTGACCTCCCAGACGCCGCGCACCCCCGAGGCGACCAGCTCCGTGGCGAGCGGGCGGCCCAGGAGGGCACAGCAGCGGTCGCGCTTGCCGTTGGTGCACACGAGCGCCAGCGGATCACCCCGGTGCGGCCGTCCGCCGAGCACCGCGCCGAAGGAACGGTGGTCGCCGGCCCCGAGGCCGGCGAGATCCAGGTCGAGCAGCCGCGACGGATCGCGCGTGGTGGCGCCGTGCAGCCACACGCGCCCGGGAACGGTGTGCGCGGCGTACACCTGCCGGATCGCGGGTGTACCCGGGTCGGCGTGGCGCCCCGGGCGCCGGATGAGCGCGATCCGCACGCCGGTTCCGTCGGCGGCGGCCTCCAGCGCCCGGCCCAGTGCGGGATCCAGGTGGCTGGACGTGAGCGCCTTGGCGCCCCATGGGCCCGGCTGTTCCAGCAGCAGCCACGTCGTCGCCGTGGCCGCCGTACCGGACACCGGCTCGTCGAGGCTCCGGGAGACGGTCGCACACCTACTCACAGAGGTGAGCCTAACCTGACTTCCCGCGGGGCGACTTCCGGCCCACCCGTGTCCTAGTCCGGGAGGGGCCGCGGCGGGCGCGGACCGACGTAGTGGCCGCTGGGCCGCATGCGCAGCGGACGCTCGCCGTACTCCTCCAGGGCATGGGCGATCCAGCCCGCGGTCCGCGCGACGGCGAAGATCGTCTCACCGGCCGTGGCCGGCATGCCGCTGGACGCGGTGAACACCGCGAGGGCCAGGTCCACATTGGCGTGCAGCGGGGTGTGCCGGGCGGTCGTCGCGACGAGGTCACGGGCCGCGAGCAGCGCGGACTCCGCGCGCGGGACCTGCTCCAGGAGGCCGAACAGCACCCGCGCGCGGGGGTCCTCGCCCGCATACAGCCGGTGGCCGAGACCGGGGATGCGGCGGCCCGCCCGCAGCTCGTCGGCGATCACCGGGACCGCCGTGCCCTGGTCGAGCACGTCCAGGAGCATCCGGTGGGCCAGACCGCTGGCCGCGCCGTGCAGCGGGCCCTCCAGGACGCCGAGCCCGGCCGAGACCGCCGCGTACGCGTGCGCCCGGGCGGACGCGGCGACCCGGACCGCCAGGGTGGACGCGGCCAGGTCGTGGTCGGCGAGCAGCCCGAGCGCGGTGTCCAGGACGCGCAGCGAGGCCTCGTCGGCCGGGTGGCCGGTCAGCCGCCCCCACAGGCGCTGCGCCAGCGGCCCGCCGTCCCTGTGGCCGGGACGGACCGGCGGGAGCGCGCCGACGAGGGTAGGGATGAGGACGCGCGCCGTGTTCAGCACCGCGTCCTCGGACAGGTCGAAGCGCAGCGGGTCCTCGGCCGCCGAGGCGATCGCGGCGACCCGCAGCCGGTCCACCGGGGAGGCGTGTTCGGACAGGGCGTCCACCGCGCGGCGGGCGACCGCGACGGTGGGCTCGGGCGCGGAGAACGTCACCCCGGGGGTCAGCCGGCCGGTCCACAGCCACTCCGCGACCTCCTCGTAGGAGCGGTGGGTGGCCAGCTCCACGGCGTCCACGCCCCGGTAGAAGTACCGGTCCTGGTCGATGAGCGTGATCCGGGTGCGGACGGACAGGTCTCCGCCGGAGCCGGGGCTCCCGGCCGCCTCCCGCCGGTTGCGGCGGGCCAGGGCCTCCACCTCCTTGGCCTCGAACGTGCTGGACCGGGCGCCGGGTTCGCGTCTGCTGCTGAGCAGGCCGCGGCTCACGTACGCGTAGACCGTCTCCGGCTTCACGCCGAGCAGTTCGGCGGTCTCCTTGGTGCTCAGCCGGCGCCCGGGACGGTGGGGAGCGGTGTCGGGATCGCGCATGGGGTCACCGTAGTCGCCTCTGCACATCTTGATAACGGTGAGTTGATTGAATCAACGTTGACAAGAAAATAGTCAAGCATGGACAGTCGGATCAAGCCGAGGCGCGAACGCCAGGCAGGAAAGCCAGGGAGGAAACCATGGCCGACAACGCGAGCGCCACCGCGCTCATCGACGCCCCGCGCGGTCTGGCCGGCGTCGTCGTCACCGAGACCGAGATCGGCGACGTCCGGGGCCGGGAGGGCTTCTACCACTACCGGCAGTACTCGGCCGTCGACCTCGCGCGGACCCGGACCTTCGAGGACGTCTGGCACCTCCTGGTCCACGGCACCCTCCCGGACACCCGGCGCGGTGCCGCCTTCGCCGCCGAGACCGCCGCCTTGCGGAGCCTGCCCGAGGACGTCCGCGCGGCCCTGCCCGCCATCGCCGCGGCCGGGCGGCGCTCCGGACCGCTGGCCGGACTGCGCACGGCCCTGTCCCTGTTCGGCGCGGCACAGGGCTTCCGGCCCGTGTACGACATCGACGCCGACCGGCGCCGCGCCGACACCGTGGCCGCCTGCGCCGCCGTACCCACCCTGCTCACCGCGCTGTACCGGCTCGGTCGCGGCCTCGACCCCGTCGAGCCGCGCCAGGACCTCTCCTACGCGGCCAACTACCTGTACATGTTGACGGGTTCGGAACCCGATCCGCGCCGGGCCCGTGCGGTCGAGCAATACCTGATCTCAACCATTGATCATGGATTCAACGCGTCAACCTTCACCGGACGCGTCATCGCCTCCACGGGCGCCGACGTGGCGGCCTGCCTGACGGGTGCCGTCGGCGCCCTGTCCGGGCCGCTGCACGGAGGCGCGCCCAGCCGGGCCCTGGACACCCTGGACGCGATCGGCACACCGGACCGGATCGACGCCTGGATACGCGAGCGGGTGCTCGCCGGTGACCGCATCATGGGCTTCGGGCACGCCGTCTACCGCACGGAGGACCCGCGGTCCCGCATGCTCCGCGAGATCGCCCTCGGCTTCGGCGGCCCGCGGGTGGACTTCGCGGTGGAGGTCGAGCGCCGCGTGGAGGCCATCCTCGCCGAGCTGAAGCCCGGCCGCGAACTCCACACGAACGTCGAGTTCTACGCCGGTGTGGTCATGGAACTGTGCGGCCTGCCCCGGGAGATGTTCACCCCCACCTTCGCGGCGGGTCGGGTCGTGGGCTGGAGCGCGAACATCCTGGAACAGGCCGCCGACTCGAAGATCATCCGCCCGGTCGCGCGGTACGTGGGCCCGGAGCCGAAGGCGGCGGTGCCCGCCGCCGAGTGAGCACGGCGGACCACCGCGTCCCGGGGCGAACGGCCATGTCCCGCCGCCGACGGCCGCGTCTTGGCGCCGACCGCCGTCGTGTCGCTGCGGCGACCGTCGTGTCCCGGCGTCGACCGGTCGCCGCGTCCTGCTGCCGGCCACCGTGCCCCAGTGCCGGCCACCGTGCCTCCACGCCGACTGCCGTGCCCCGTGCCGACCGCCGTACCCCCTGCCGACGGCAGTGGCCTCCGCCACTGCCGTGTCCCCGCGCGGACCCCGTGTCCCCGCGCGGACCCCCATGTATCCGAGGGGACCCCGTGCCCCACCGCCGACGGCCGCGCCTCTCGGGCTCCGTCCCGCTCGTATCCTGGACGGGCGTGGACGGGCAGTCCACGCCCGTCCACGCCCGTTCGCGCATCGGGGCGCGAACCGGTGCGCTCAGGTACGTCAGAGAGGTCGCCCGTTGGGGAACAGCCTGGCACGCAGCGGCAGTCCGCAGCAGATCCCGGTCGTCGTGCTCGCCGGTTTCCTCGGTTCCGGAAAGACCACGCTCCTCAACCATCTGCTGCACCGCAGCGGAGGCAGCCGGATCGGGGCCATCGTCAACGACTTCGGGGCCATCGAGATCGACGCGATGGCCGTCGCCGGCGCCCTGGGCGACTCGACCGTCTCGCTCGGCAACGGCTGCCTGTGCTGTGCCGTCGACGCGAGCGAACTCGACCTCTACCTGGACCGGCTCGCCGCGCCCGGCACCGGGATCGACGTGATCGTCATCGAGGCCAGCGGGCTGGCCGAGCCCCGGGAACTGGTGCGCATGGTGCTCGCCAGCCAGCACCCGGGCATCGTCTACGGCGGTCTCGTCGAGGTCGTCGACGCCGCCGAGTTCGACGACACGCGGGCGAAGCACCCCGAGATCGACCGGCACCTGGCCCTCGCCGACCTGGTCGTCGTCAACAAGCTGGACCGCACCGACGACGCCGAGCGGATCCTGGGGGCCGTCCGTTCGCTCACCGACCGCGCCGCCGTCGTCCCCGCCGCCTACGGCCGGATCGACCCCGAGTTCCTCTTCGACTGCCGGCCGAGCGAGGAGCGCCTCGGACAGCTGTCCTTCGACGACCTGGCCGACCACGGCGCCGACGACCACGCCGGGCATCTGCACACCGGCTACGACAGCCTGTCCTTCACCTCCGACGTGCCGCTGGAGCCCCGTCGGCTCATGCGGTTCCTGGACAGCCGACCCGAGGGGCTGTACCGGATCAAGGGGTACGTCGACTTCGGGCCGTACGACCCGCTCAACCGCTACGCCGTGCACGCCGTCGGCCGGTTCCTGCGCTTCTACCCGGAGCCCTGGGCCCCCCGCGAGGACCGCCTCACCCAACTGGTGCTGATCGGCGCCGGCATCGACGCGGACACCCTCGGCAAGGAACTGGAGGCGTGCAGGGACGACGCGCCGCACGCCGACGAACACGGCATGTGGGGCGTCCTGCGCTACGTACAGGGCCCGGACGAGGCGGACGTCGACGTGGAGGATCCGCCCGCCTAGAGCCATCGGGCGGGCCTCACCGGGCGAGCCCCGGGGGGCCCGCCCGGAGCCCGGCTACAGCACCGGCCCCGCCACCACCGCCACCGTCTTCGGCAGCGACGTGCCCGAGCCGTCGCGGCGCGGGTCCGGCTCCGGCAGATCCGCAGGGGTGCCGTTCTTCTGCGCCGCGCGCGCGGGTGCCGGGCCCGCCCAGGCCAGCGACAGGCAGTCCTCGCCCTTCAGGAACCGCTGGCAGCGCACGCCGCCCGTGGCCCGGCCCTTGCGCGGGTACTGGTCGAACGGGGTCAGCTTGGCCGTCGTCTGCACCGAGTCGTCCAGCGTGCCGCGCGAGCCCGCCACTGTGAACACCACCGCGTCGACGGCCGGGTCGACCGCCGTGAACGAGATGACCTTCGCGCCCTCGGTGAGCTTGATGCCCGCCATGCCGCCCGCCGGGCGGCCCTGCGGGCGGACGATGGAGGCCTGGAAGCGCAGCAGCTGCGCGTCGTCCGTGATGAACACCAGGTCCTCCTCGCCGGTGCGCAGTTCCACCGCGCCGACGATCCGGTCGCCCTCCTTGAGCGTGATGACCTCCAACTCGTCCTTGTTGGACGGGTAGTCGGGCACTACACGCTTGACGACGCCCTGCTCGGTGCCGAGGGCCAGACCCGGGGACGACTCGTCCAGCGTGGTCAGGCAGACCACCGTCTCGTCGTCCTCCAGCGAGACGAACTCCGCCAGCGGGGCCCCTCCGGAGAGGTTCGGCGTGGTCGCCGACTCGGGCAGCTGCGGCAGGTCGACCACGTTGATCCGCAGCAGCCGGCCCGCCGAGGTCACCGCGCCGATCACCCCGCGCGCGGTCGCCGGCACCGCCGAGACGATCACGTCGTGCTTGACGCGCTTGGCGCCCGCCGCCTCCGGGAACGGCTCGTCGGTCGCCGTACGGGCCAGCAGACCCGTCGAGGACAGCAGCACCCGGCACGGGTCGTCGGCCACCTGCAGCGGGACGGTGGCCGCGGGGGCGCCCGCGGACTCCAGCAGAACCGTGCGCCGGTCGGTTCCGAACTTCTTCGCCACGGCGGCGAGTTCGGCCGAGACCAGCTTGCGCAGCTCCGCGTCCGACTCCAGGATCCGGGTCAGCTCCTCGATCTCCGCGGTGAGCTTGTCCTTCTCCGCCTCCAGCTCGATCCGGTCGTACTTGGTGAGCCGGCGCAGCGGCGTGTCGAGGATGTACTGCGTCTGCACCTCGCTCAGCGAGAAGCGCTCGATCAGGCGCTCCTTGGCCTGCGCGGAGTTCTCGCTGGACCGGATGATCCGGATGACCTCGTCGATGTCGACCAGCGCGGTCAGCAGGCCCTCGACCAGGTGCAGCCGGTCCCGCTTCTTGCCGCGGCGGAACTCGCTGCGGCGCCGGACCACGTCGAAGCGGTGGTCCAGGTAGACCTCCAGCAGTTCCTTCAGGCCCAGGGTGAGCGGCTGGCCGTCGACCAGGGCGACGTTGTTGATGCCGAAGGACTCCTCCATGGGGGTCAGCTTGTACAGCTGCTCCAGGATCGCCTCCGGCACGAAGCCGTTCTTGATCTCGATGACCAGGCGCAGGCCGTGCTCGCGGTCGGTGAGGTCCTTGACGTCGGCGATGCCCTGGACCTTCTTCGCGTTGACCAGGTCCTTGATCTTCGCGATGACCTTCTCGGGCCCGACCGTGAAGGGCAGCTCGGTGACCACCAGGCCCTTGCGGCGGGCGGTGACCGTCTCGACCGTGACGGTGGCGCGCATCTTGAAGGTGCCACGGCCGGTCGCGTACGCGTCGCGGATGCCGTCCAGGCCGACGATCCGGCCGCCGGTGGGCAGGTCCGGGCCCGGGACGTGCTTCATCAGCGCGTCCAGGTCCGCGTTCGGGTTGCGGATCAGGTGGCGGGCGGCGGCGATGACCTCGCGCAGGTTGTGCGGCGGCATGTTCGTCGCCATGCCGACCGCGATGCCCGAGGAGCCGTTGACCAGCAGGTTCGGGAAGGCGGCGGGCAGCGCCACCGGCTCCTGCTCCTGGCCGTCGTAGTTCGGCGCGAAGTCGACCGTGTCCTCGTCGATCGACTCGGTCATCAGGCTCGTCGCCTCGGCCATGCGGCACTCGGTGTACCGCATGGCGGCCGGCGGGTCGTCGTTGCCCAGCGAGCCGAAGTTGCCGTGGCCGTCGACCAGCGGCACGCGCATGGAGAAGGGCTGCGCCATGCGCACCAGGGCGTCGTAGATCGACGCGTCGCCGTGCGGGTGCAGCTTGCCCATGACCTCGCCGACGACGCGCGCGCACTTCACGTAGCCGCGTTCGGGGCGCAGGCCCATCTCGTTCATCTGGTACACGATCCGGCGGTGCACCGGCTTCAGGCCGTCACGGGCGTCCGGCAGGGCGCGCGAGTAGATGACCGAGTACGCGTACTCCAGGTAGGAGCCACGCATCTCGTCCACGACGTCGATGTCGAGGATCCTCTCCTCGAACGAATCGTCGGGCGGCGGGGTCTTCGTGCTGCGGCGGGCCATCGCTGCCGGCTCCTTGCTGAAAGGATGGACGGAACTGACGCCGACCATTGTGGACCGACGCACCGACAACCCGTGCCACGACCCGGGTCCCGAGGACCTGGCGGGAGCCGGGGGCCCGGTTCCCCAGGTGCCGCCGGGAGCCGGGGAGGGTCGCGGGCGGGCCGCGGGATCCGCTGTGGGCGTACGTCCCGCGGGAACTTCGCCGAGGCCCCGCACGCTTTGCATACAGTGGCAGGAACGGCAGGAAAACCGCGGTTTCCATCAACCGCCTCCGCTCGCGAAGGGACGTACATGCCCATGGGTCACACGACCACAGCCGAGGCAGGCTCCGGGGGCCTGACAGCGACCGAGCACCGCCTGGCCAACGGTCTGCGCGTGGTGCTCTCCGAGGACCACCTGACCCCGGTGGCGGCGGTCTGCCTCTGGTACGACGTCGGCTCCCGCCACGAAGTCAAGGGGCGTACCGGCCTGGCTCACCTTTTCGAGCACCTGATGTTCCAGGGCTCGGCGCAGGTCAAGGGCAACGGCCACTTCGAGCTGGTGCAGGGCGCCGGCGGCTCGCTGAACGGCACCACCAGCTTCGAGCGGACCAACTACTTCGAGACGATGCCCGCCCACCAGCTGGAGCTGGCGCTCTGGCTGGAGGCCGACCGCATGGGCTCGCTGCTGGCCGCCCTGGACGACGAGTCCATGGAGAACCAGCGGGACGTCGTCAAGAACGAGCGCCGCCAGCGCTACGACAACGTGCCGTACGGCACCGCCTTCGAGAAGCTGACCGCGCTCTCCTACCCGGAGGGCCACCCCTACCACCACACGCCGATCGGCTCGATGGCGGACCTGGACGCGGCCACCCTGGAGGACGCCCGCCAGTTCTTCCGCACCTACTACGCGCCGAACAACGCGGTGCTCTCCGTGGTCGGCGACATCGATCCGCAGCAGACCCTCGCCTGGATCGAGAAGTACTTCGGCTCCATCCCGTCCCACGACGGCAAGCCCGCCCCCCGCGACGGCTCCCTGCCGGACATCATCGGCGAGCAGAAGCGCGAGGTCGTCGTGGAGGAGGTCCCGGCGCGCGCCCTGATGGCCGCCTACCGGCTCCCGCACGACGGCACGCGCGCGTGCGACGCGGCCGACCTCGCCCTGACCATCCTCGGCGGCGGCGAGTCCTCCCGCCTGTACAACCGGCTGGTGCGCCGGGACCGGACGGCCGTCGCGGCCGGCTTCGGCCTGCTGCGCCTGGCCGGCGCGCCGTCCATGGGCTGGCTGGACGTGAAGACCTCCGGTGACGTCGAGGTGCCGGTCATCGAGGCCGCCATCGACGAGGAGCTGGCCCGGTTCGCCGCGGAGGGCCCCACGCCCGAGGAGATGGAGCGCGCCCAGGCCCAGCTGGAGCGCGAGTGGCTGGACCGGCTCGGCACGGTCGCCGGCCGCGCCGACGAACTGTGCCGGTACGCGGTCCTCTTCGGCGACCCGCAGCTCGCCCTGACGGCCGTCAAGCGGGTCCTGGCGGTGACCCCGCAGGAGGTCCAGGAGGTCGCCAAGGCACGCCTGCGGCCCGACAACCGCGCGGTCCTCGTCTACGAGCCGAAGTCCCCGGAGGCCGTCGAGGACGCCAAGATCCCCGAGGACCCCGAGCAGGAAGCGACCGTAGAGGCGGGCCGCGACGAGACCGAGAACGAGGAGACGGCCCAGTGACCGAGCTCGCCACCATGGACTTCCACCCCCAGCCGCAGCCCGGCGAGGCCAAGCCGTGGGCGTTCCCGGCGCCCGAGCGCGGCACCCTCGACAACGGTCTGACCGTGCTGCGCTGCCACCGCCCGGGCCAGCAGGTCGTCGCCGTCGAGGTGCTGCTGGACGCCCCGCTGGACGCCGAGCCGGCCGGCCTGGACGGCGTCGCCACGATCATGGCGCGGGCCTTCTCCGAGGGCACCGACAAGCACTCCGCCGAGGAGTTCGCCGCCGAGCTGGAGCGCGCGGGTGCCACCCTCGACGCGCACGCCGACCACCCCGGCGTGCGACTCAGCCTGGAGGTCCCGGCCTCCCGCCTGGCCAAGGGCCTCGGCCTGCTCGCCGACGCCCTGCGCGCGCCCGCCTTCGCGACGAGCGAGGTGGAGCGGCTGGTCCGCAACCGCCTGGACGAGATCCCGCACGAGCTGGCCAACCCCTCCCGCCGGGCCGCCAAGGAACTCTCCAAGGAGCTGTTCCCCGCGAACTCGCGGATGTCCCGTCCGCGCCAGGGCACCGAGGAGACGGTCGAGAAGATCGACGCGGCGGCGGTACGCGCCTTCTACGACCGTCATGTGCGGCCCGCCACGGCCACCGTGGTCGTCGTCGGCGACCTGACCGGCGCCGACCTGGACGCGCTGCTGGGTGACACCCTGGGCGAGTGGACCGGCACCCCGGGCGAGCCCCGGCCGGTGCCGCCGGTGACCGCCGACGACACCGGGCGCGTGGTCATCGTGGACCGGCCCGGCGCGGTGCAGACCCAGCTGCTCATCGGCCGGATCGGACCCGACCGGCACGACCGGGTGTGGCCCGCCCAGGTGCTCGGCACGTACTGCCTCGGCGGCACCCTCACCTCCCGCCTGGACCGCGTGCTGCGCGAGGAGAAGGGCTACACCTACGGCGTGCGGGCCTTCGGGCAGGTCCTGCGGTCCGCGCCGGACGGCACGGGCGCGGCGATGCTCGCCATCAGCGGCTCCGTGGACACCCCGAACACCGGTCCGGCGCTGGACGACCTGTGGAAGGTGCTGCGCACGGTCGCGGCGGACGGCCTGACCGACGCCGAGCGGGACGTCGCCGTGCAGAACCTGGTCGGTGTGGCGCCGCTGAAGTACGAGACCGCGGCGGCCGTCGCGAGCACGCTGGCCGACCAGGTCGAGCAGCACCTGCCCGACGACTTCCAGGCGACGCTGTACCAGCGGCTGGCGGCCACGGGCACGGTGGAGGCCACCGCGGCCGTCGTGAACGCCTTCCCGGTGGACCGCCTGGTGACCGTCCTCGTCGGTGACGCGTCGCAGATCAAGGCGCCGGTGGAGGCGCTGGGCATCGGTGAAGTGACCGTGGTGGCGGCCGAGTAGACGCGGCCGTGGCGGCGGCCGGCCGACGGCACGCGCGCGTGGGGCCCTGACGACCTACGGGTCGTCAGGGCCCCACGCTGTTCCACTCCCTCCCTCAGATGCCCGTTTTGGGACGGAGGTTGCCTGTCTGCCCTGTGGGATGCGCTACAAAAGCCGGGTTGCGTTTGAGGATTGACAGCGTGCCTGCGTAGCTTCGTCCGGGCTGTTCGTCAGGCAGTGCGCCGCACCCGCGGCAGCGGACAGTCATCGCCGAGTCCCCGTACGGCGCGAGCCAGGGGAGCCGGGGACCCACCGTCCCTGGGGTGAATCGGGCGCCCGCGCGGTTGCGAGGGGGCCCGTAGGAGACCTTCCTGCTCCGAACCCGTCAGCTAACCCGGTAGGCGAGAGGGAAGGAAAGGACCAGCCACTTCATGGCGTTCATGTGCGCCACCGGTAAGCACCGCAAGCCCGGCCGGGTCAAGCGGACGACCGTTCAGGCGGCCGGCGTCGCGGCCCTCACCACCACCGGTGTGATCGGCACCCTCGCCGCCTCCCCGGCGCTCGCCGCGGAGAACTCCACGGAGCAGACCGGCCTCACCCCGGTCGTCGCCGTGTCCGACGACGTCGCCGACGAGATCGGCGCGCAGGCCGCCGCGCAGCAGCAGGCCGCCGAGCAGAAGGCGGCCGAGGAGGCCGCGGCCAAGGCGGCGGCCGAGCGGGCCCAGGAGATCCGCGCCGCCAAGGCCCGGGCCGCCCGTGAGGCCGAGCGCAAGCGGCTGAACGCCTTCGTCCCCCCGATCGCGCACTCGTACGTCTCCACCGCCTACCGGGCCAGCAGCTCCCTGTGGTCCTCCGGTGCGCACACCGGCGTCGACTTCCACGCGGCGAGCGGCACGGCGGTCCACGCGGTGGGTTCCGGCACGGTGGTCTCCACGGGCTGGGGCGGCGCGTACGGCAACCAGATCGTGATCCGCATGGCCGACGGCATGTACACCCAGTACGGGCACCTGTCGTCCATCGGGGTCACGGTGGGCCAGAAGGTCGTCCCGGGCCAGCAGATCGGCCTGTCCGGCGCCACCGGCAACGTCACGGGCCCGCACCTCCACTTCGAGGCGCGCACGACCCCCGACTACGGCTCGGACGTCGACCCCGTCGCCTACCTCCGCAAGCACGGCGTGCACCTCTGACACCGACCGCACGACTGTGCGAAGCCCCGGCTCACCGAGCCGGGGCTTTCGTGTTTTTCGCGGTGTCCGCGGGTCCGTTGTCCAAAAAATAGCCATGGATTAGGGGCTGCCGTCGGAAATTCTGGCTCATTGGAATAGAGTCACGGAACACACGTCCATCGTCGACGTTTCACGGGGATTAAGACGGAGGTCGGTCATGCGTATTCCGGCGCACTCGGTGTGCACGGCCATCCGGGACGACATCGTCGCGGGTGTCTACGAGCGCGGCAGCCGCCTGACCGAGGAAGTCCTGGCCCGCCGCTACGGCGTCTCCCGCGTCCCCGTGCGCGAGGCCCTGCGCACCCTGGAGGCCGAGGGCTTCGTGGTGACGCGCCGGCACGCGGGCGCGTGCGTGGCCGAGCCGACCGAGCAGGAGGCCGCCGACCTCCTGGAGATGCGGACGCTGCTGGAGCCGCTGGGCGCCGCGCGGGCCGCGCAGCGGCGCACCGAGGCCCATCTGAAGGTGCTGCGGGGCCTGGTCCGGCTGGGCCAGGAGCGGGCCCGCAGGGGCAGCAACGAGGATCTGCGCTCGCTGGGCGGCTGGTTCCACGAGACGCTCGCCCAGGCCTCCGGCAGCCCCTCGCTGACCTCGGTGCTCACCCAGTTGCGGCACAAGATCGCCTGGATGTACACGGTGGAGGCGCCGGCCGGTCCGGTGGAGTACTGGACGGAGCACGGCGCCATCGTGGACGCGGTGGCGCGTGGCGACGCCGAGCGCGCGCGGGCGCTCACGGCGCTGCACGCCGAGCGCGCGACGGGCGCGCACCGGCTGCGCCTTTCCTCCGCCGCGGAGCGCGTGAGGACTTCGCAACACGTCGTAAACATGTCGGGCCCGCGGCATTAACAAGCGCACCGTATACAAAGAAGAGTGATTTCCGGGCGGGGTATTTCGTGCTGCCCGAATTCCTCGTGCCTGAATTCCCCGGAGTTCGCCGGGGAGGCGGTGGGTCCTTAAATCGAGGGCCCATCGTGCCGACTGCGCCCGCATACGGCGAAGCCGCGCCGCCCCGAAAGGCGAACGCGGCTCCGGCGCTCTGTGCGGTGGGCGCTCAGACGGTCTCGGGCAGCTCTTCCAGGCCCTCGGAGACCAGCTTGGCCAGACGGTCCAGGGCGGCGTCCGCGCCCTCGGCGTCGGAGGCGAGGACGATCTCCTCGCCGCCCTGGGCACCCAGGCCCAGGACGGCCAGCATGGAGGCCGCGTTGACGGGGTCGCCCCCGGCCTTGGCGATCGTCACCGGGACGCCTGTGGCCGTGGCGGCTCGGACGAAGATGGAGGCGGGGCGGGCGTGGAGGCCCTCGGCCCAGCCGACGTTGACGCGGCGCTCAGCCATGTGTTGCTGCCCTTCGGTGTTCAGGGTTGTCTAGACCAGTTTCCCATATCGTGAAGCGTGTCCGGAGCGGACCTTTCGTCCCCTCCGGTGTGGCACCGGACCGCGGCCTCGGTCCGGCTTCCCGTCCTCCACAGACTGCCTCGCGCCGTTGTCCGACGCGAGCCGTACTCTGGGGCCCATGCAGACCTCGGCGGACCGGCAGGACCGGCACCAGTACCCCGCCCACTGGGAGGCGGACGTGGTGCTGCGCGACGGTGGCACCGCGCGCATCAGGCCCATCACCGTTGATGACGCCGACCGCCTGGTCAGTTTCTACGAGCAGGTCTCGGACGAGTCGAAGTACTACCGCTTCTTCGCGCCGTACCCACGGCTCTCCGCCAAGGACGTCCACCGCTTCACGCACCACGACTTTGTGGACCGGGTGGGACTCGCGGCCACCATCGGCGGCGAGTTCATCGCCACCGTACGCTATGACCGCATCGGCACCGACGGCATGCCCGCCTCCGCGCCCGCCGACGAGGCCGAGGTCGCCTTCCTGGTGCAGGACGCCCACCAGGGCCGCGGGGTCGCCTCCGCCCTGCTGGAGCACATCGCGGCCGTCGCGCGCGAGCGGGGCATCCGCCGCTTCGCCGCCGAGGTGCTGCCCGCCAACAGCAAGATGATCAAGGTGTTCACGGACGCGGGCTACACCCAGAAGCGCAGCTTCGAGGACGGCGTCGTCCGCCTGGAGTTCGACCTCGAACCCACCGACCGCTCCCTCGCCGTCCAGCGCGCGCGGGAACAGCGCGCCGAGGCCCGTTCCGTGCGCAGGCTCCTCGCGCCCGGCTCCGTCGCGGTCGTCGGCGTCGGCCGCGCCCCCGGCGGGGTGGGCCGCGGCGTCCTCGGCAACCTCCGCGCGGCCGGCTACCCCGGCCGCCTGCACGCCGTGAACAAGGCCTTCCCGGAAGACCTCAAGGAGGTCGACGGGGTGCCCGCGCACCGCTCGGTGCGGGACATCGACGGGCCCGTCGACCTGGCCGTCGTGGCGGTACCGGCCGCGCACGTGCCCGCCGTGGTCGCCGAATGCGGCGAGCACGGCGTCCAGGGGCTGGTCGTGCTCTCCGCCGGATACGCCGAGAGCGGGCCCGAGGGACGCGAGCGGCAGCGGGCCCTCGTCCGGGCCGCGCGCGCGTACGGCATGCGGATCATCGGCCCGAACGCCTTCGGCGTCATCAACACCGCTCCGGACGTCCGGCTGAACGCCTCGCTCGCCCCGCAGATGCCCCGCCCCGGCCGCATCGGGCTGTTCGCCCAGTCCGGCGCCATCGGCATCGCCCTGCTGTCCCGGCTGCACCGGCGCGGCGGAGGCGTCACCGGGGTCACCGGCGTGTCCACCTTCGTGTCCGCCGGCAACCGCGCCGACGTCTCCGGCAACGACGTCCTCCAGTACTGGTACGACGACCCCGAGACCGACGTCGTCCTCATGTACCTGGAGTCCATCGGCAACCCCCGCAAGTTCACCCGCCTCGCCCGGCGGACGGCGGCGGCGAAGCCGCTGGTGGTGGTGCGGGGCACCGGCACGGCACCGCAGGGACACGCCGTACGGGCCACCCGGCTGCCGTACGAGACCGTCTCCGCGCTCCTGCGGCAGGCCGGCGTGATCCGGGTCGACACGATCACCGAGCTGGTCGACGCGGGCCTGCTGCTCGCACGGCAGCCGCTGCCCGCCGGGCCCCGCGTGGCCATCCTCGGCAACTCCGAGTCGCTGGGCGTGCTGACCTACGACCGCTGTCTCGCCGAGGGACTGCGGCCCGCCCGGCCGGTGGACCTGACGACCGGGGCGACGGCGGAGGACTTCCACCGGGCGCTCGCCGCCGCGCTGGCCGACGGCACCAACGACGCCGTCGTCGTCACGGCGATCCCCGCCATCGGGGAGGGCTCGCCGGGGGACCCGGAGCTGGCGGAGGCGCTGCGGTCGGCGGCGGCGACGGTGCCGGGCAAGCCGGTCCTCGTGGTGCACGTGGAGCTGGGGGGACTGGCGGAAGCGCTCTCGGCGGCGGCGAGCACCGCACCGGGCGCCGCCGAGAAGGTGCCCGGCACCGAGGGAGCGGCGGCCCCCGCCCCACTGGCCACCCCGCCCGAAGGCACCCACCTGATCCCCGCCTACCCGGCCGCCGAACGTGCCGTCCGCGCCCTCGCCGAAGCCGTGCGGTACGCGCAGTGGCGGCGGGACGCGGCCGATCCCGGGAAGGTGCCGGAGTACGACGACATCGACGAGAAGGGGGCCGCCCGGCTGATCGGCGAGCTGCTCGCGCGCGGGCAGGGGCTCACCATCTCCGACGCGGAGACCTGTGAGCTGCTCGCCAAGTACGGCATACCCGTGCGCCGCGCCCTGCCCGCGCTCACCCCGGACGCCGCCGTCGCGGCCGCCCGCACGCTCGGCTACCCGGTCGCCCTCAAGGCCACCGCCCCGCACCTCAGGCACCGCGCCGACCTGGGCGGCGTCCGCCTGGACCTCGCCGACGAGGAGCAACTGCTGCGGGCGTACGCCGAATTGACCGAGCTGTTCGGGCAGCCGGAGGAACTGCGGCCGGTGGTGCAGGGCATGGCGCCGCGCGGGGTCGACACGGTCGTACGCGCGGTGATCGACCCGGCGGCCGGAGCCGTGCTGTCCTTCGGGCTGGCCGGGGCCGCCTCGCAGCTGCTCGGCGACATGGCCCACCGGCTGATCCCCGTCACCGACCGGGAGGCGACCTCGCTGGTGCGGTCGATCCGGACGGCACCGCTGCTGTTCGGCTGGCGCGGCTCCACCCCGGTGGACACCCCGGCCCTGGAGGAACTGCTGCTGCGGGTGTCCCGGCTGGTCGACGACCACCCGGAGGTGGTCGCGGTCACCCTGGAGCCCGTCGTCGTCGCCCCCCACGGAGCCAGCGTGCTCGGCGCCACCGTGCGGCTCGCGCCGCCGCCCGCCCGTGACGACCTCGGCCCGCGCACCCTGCCGGCCTACTGACCGGGACGGGGGGCCACATGGAGATCGCCGGACGGAAGCTGCCCGAGGGCAGCTGGTGGGACTCCCTGGAGACGGCACGTCTCGCGCGGGTCCTGGGCGAAGCCGCGCCCCTTGTCGTGGCGTTCGAAGCGGACGCCGGCGGCCGGGAGGCCGTCTCCTGCCTGGGCGCCGCCGAAGGGATGGCCGTCCGCCCGGGGATCGTGCACAGGCCCCCGCGCCCGGGCGCCCCAGCCGCTCCCGGTCCGCGCGACTGGCCCGGACCCCCCTTGCCCACGGATTAGGATGGACGCCATGGCCAAGACCAGTACGACGACCCAGGGGCTGCGCGCGGCGATCGAGCGCAGCGGCTACTACCCGGCCCTCGTGGCCGAGGCGGTGGAGGCCGCTGTGGGCGGCGAGCCCATCCGGTCGTACCTGGTCCACCAGGAGACCACCTTCGACCAGAACGAGGTGCGCCGGCACGTCACCGTGCTCGTCCTCACCGGCAACCGCTTCATCGTCAGCCACACCGACGAGCAGGCCGCCGACAGCACGTCCCCGACGCCGTACGCCACCACCTCCACCGAGTCCGTGAAGCTCGACCGGATCTCCTCGGTCGTGGTCAGCCGGGTGGTCGCCAACCCGGAGCAGTACACGCCGGGCACCCCGCCCCGCGAGGTCGTGCTGACCATCGGCTGGGGCGCGGTCAGCCGCATCGACCTGGAGCCCGCCGCCTGCGGCGACCCCAACTGCGACGCCGACCACGGCTACACCGGCAGCTCCACGGCGGACGACCTCAGCCTGCGCGTCAGCGAGGCCGGGGACGGCCCGGAGACGGTGCGCCAGGCGCTCGCCTTCGCGCAGGCCATCTCGGAGGCGACCGCGGACGTCACACGCTGATGTCCCAGCTCTCCGCCTGGGACCACCCGGAGCCCCTCGCCCTCGACACCGCACCGCTGCCCGAGTACGGCACCGGCTCCCTCGCCGACCTGCTGCCCACCCTGGCCGCCGGCATGGGCGTACCCGGCCTGACCCCCACGATCGCGGAACTCACCCCCGCCGACCGGGTCTGCGTCTTCCTGATCGACGGCCTCGGCTGGGAGCAGCTGAAGGCCCACCCGGACGAGGCCCCGTTCCTGACCTCCCTGCTCGGCAGCTCGCGCGGCGGTACCGGCCGCCCGCTCACCGCCGGCTATCCGGCGACCACCGCGACCTCCCTCGCCTCCGTCGGCACCGGTCTGCCGCCCGGCGCCCACGGTCTGCCCGGCTACGCCGTGCGCAACCCGGAGACCGGCGCGCTGATGAACCAGCTCCGCTGGCAGCCGTACACCGAACCGCGCCCCTGGCAGCCGTACCCCACCGTCTTCCAGCTCGCCCACCAGGCAGGGGTGCACGCCGCCCAGGTGTCCTCGCCCGCCTTCGAGCACACCCCGCTGACCAAGGTGGCGCTCAGCGGCGGCAGCTTCCACGGACGGCTCGCCGGCGAGGAGCGCATGGATCTCGCGGCCGAGCAACTGGCCGCCGCGGACCGCGCGCTGGTGTACACGTACTACGCCGAACTGGACGGCTCCGGACACCGCTACGGCATCGCCTCCGACACCTGGCGCGGCCAGCTGATGTACGTCGACCGGCTCGTCCAGCGCCTCGCGGAGCAGCTGCCGCCGCGCAGCGCGCTCTACGTCACCGCCGACCACGGCATGGTCGACATCCCGTTCGACGAGCGGCACCGCATCGACTTCGACGAGGACTGGGAACTGCGCGCGGGGGTCGCCCTGCTGGGCGGCGAGGGCCGGGCCCGGCACGTGTACGCGGTGCCGGGCGCCGAGAACGACGTCCTGACCTGCTGGCGCGAGGTGCTCGGCGAGCAGTTCTGGGTGGCCTCGCGGGACGAGGCGATCGCCGCCGGCTGGTTCGGGCGGCCCGGCGAATGCGACGAGCGCGTCTACCGGCGGATCGGGGACGTGGTCGCCGCCGCGCACGACGACGTCCTGATCATCGCCTCCGAGCGGGAGCCCAAGGAGTCGGCGCTGGTCGGCAACCACGGCTCGATGACCCCTGCCGAGCAGCTGGTCCCGCTGCTCGAAGTACGCTCCTGAACCGTCCCCCGTCTTCAGCGACTCGCCGAAAGGTGCTCAACTCCTCATGCCCGAGCTGGTGTTCTTCTCCGGAACGATGGACTGCGGGAAGTCGACGCTGGCTCTCCAGATCGAGCACAACCGCTCCGCGCGCGGCCTGGCCGGCATGATCTTCACCCGGGACGACCGCGCCGGCGAGGGCAAGCTGTCCTCCCGGCTGGGCCTGGTCACCGACGCGGTGGAGGTGGAGGACGGCCAGGACCTGTACGCCTATCTCGTGGACCATCTCTCGCGGGGCGGCCGGGCCGACTACGTGATCGCGGACGAGGCGCAGTTCCTCGCGCCCGAGCAGATCGACCAGCTCGCGCGCGTGGTGGACGACCTCGGCCTGGACGTGTTCGCCTTCGGCATCACCACCGACTTCCGCTCCAAGCTGTTCCCCGGCTCCCAGCGGCTGGTGGAGCTGGCCGACCGGATCGAGGTGCTCCAGGTGGAGGCGCTGTGCTGGTGCGGCGCCCGCGCCACGCACAACGCCCGCACGATAGACGGCGAGATGGTGGTCGAGGGCGCCCAGGTGGTCGTCGGCGACGTCAACCAGTCCGCGGGCCAGGTCGGCTACGAGGTGCTGTGCCGGCGTCACCACCGGCGCCGGATGACCGCGGCGACGGCCCGCGCGGCGGCCCTGTCCCCGGACGTGCTGCCCGTCCCGGCCTCCGGCGCCCCCTGAGAGCTCAGCGCGGATCCTGGATCACCGTGAACTCGGCGCCCTCCGGGTCCGCCACCGTCGCCAGCCGCCCGTGCGGGCTGTCGTGGGCCGGCTTGAGGACGCGACCGCCCAGTCCGGTGACCTGCCGCAGCGTTTCGGCGAGGTCGTCGACCTCGAAGTACGTCCGCCAGTACGGCCCCCGGTCCATGGGCAGGCCGTGGCCCACGCCGTGCAGCCCGGCCACGGGACGGCCGTCGAGGCGCAGGGTCAGATAGTCGAAGCCGGCGGAGACCACCGGCTCCTCCTCGTAGCCGAACACGCTCTTGTAGAACGTGCCGACGCTCTCCGTCTCGAAGGTGACCAGCTCGTTCCACACCGGTGTGCCGGGTACGCCGGTGACCGACATGCCGAGATGCGCGGAGCCCTGCCAGATGCCGAACACCGCCCCGGAGGGATCGGAGGCGATCGCCATCCGCCCCGCCTCGGCGGCGTCCAGCGGCCCGACGGCCAGCGTGCCGCCGCACAACCGCACGGTGTCCGCGGTCTGGTCCACGTCGTCCGAGGCGAAGTACGGCGTCCAGGCGACCGGCAGCCGGCGGTCCGGCGACAGCTGGCCCATGCCGGCGACCTCCCGCCCGTCCAGCAGCGCCCGCACATAGGGCCCGAGCTGCTGCGGGCCGGGCAGGAACTCCCAGCCGAACAGCTCACCGTAGAACTCCTCGGTGGCGTCCAGCGCGTGCACCATCAGGCTCACCCAGCAGGGCGTGCCGGGCACGCGCCGCACGTGCGGACCGGCCGACTCCCGTGCCTCGGTCATCGATCACTCTCTCCCCGGCCCCACGTGGTGGCCGTGTCGCTTCCGCTCCCCGGAACGGCGTCCGCGCCGCTGGCGCGTGTGCCCGTGCCGGTGTCCGCATCCTCCGCGGTGCCGCGGGTACCGCGCCGCTCGGCCGTACCTCCGCCGAAGATGCCCGATCTGCCGTGTTTCGCCGCTTCCTGACGAGGGCCGGCGGGTGTCCGTCGGCTGTACGGCACGTGCTCGATCACGTACGCCGTGTGATCGAGCGTGTCCGGCCGAGCAGAGTAGCCGGACCTGGACGCCGCGGCCACCCCTGGCGTATGGATGGACGCCATGACAGCCATCATCACCGCATCCGAACTCGCACCCGAGCTGACCGGCGGCAACCCGCCGGTGCTGCTGGACGTGCGCTGGCAGCTGAGCACGGCGAAGGCTTCGGGGGCGCCGGCCTTCGACGGCCGGGCCGAGTACGCGGCCGGTCACATCCCCGGCGCGGTCTTCGTCGACCTGGACCGGGAGCTGGCCGCCGCGCCCGGCGAACACGGCCGCCACCCGCTGCCCGACCTGGCGGACTTCGGTGCCGCGATGCGCCGCGCGGGCGTGTCGGCGGCCCGGCCGGTCGTCGTGTACGACGGCGGGCAGGGCTGGGCCGCCGCGCGCGCGTGGTGGCTGCTGCGCTGGACGGGTCACCCGGACGTGCGGGTGCTCGACGGCGGGTTGCCGTCCTGGGAGGGCGAGCTGTCCACCGTGACGCCGGCCCCGGCCGAGGGCGACTTCGAGCCGGTGCCGGGCGCGGCGGGGCTGCTGGACGCGGACGGGGCCGCAACCCTGGCCCGCACGGGTGTGCTGCTGGACGCGCGCGCGGGGGAGCGGTACCGCGGTGAGGTGGAGCCGATCGACCGGGTCGGCGGGCACGTCCCGGGCGCGGTGTCGGCACCGACGACGGAGAACGTGGGCCCGGACGGCCGTTTCCTGCCCGCGGCGGAGCTGAGGGACCGCTTCAAGGCCCTGGGAGTGTCCGAGGACACCGAGGTGGGCGTGTACTGCGGTTCGGGCGTCTCGGCCGCCCACGAGGTCCTCGCGCTGGCGGTGGCGGGCATTCCGGCCGCCCTGTACGTCGGTTCCTGGTCCGAGTGGTCCGCGGACCCGTCCCGGCCGGTGGCGGTGGGGGCCGACCCGCAGTGACCGGACAGCCGGAAGAGGGGGCACGCGCGCGTGCCCCCTCTTACCGGTACGACAGTCCTACTCCTGCTTCTTGCGCCGCGTGCCGAACACGATCTCGTCCCAGCTCGGTACGGCGGCGCGACGGCCGGGCCGGACGCCGTCGGCCTCGGCCTGGCGGTCGGTGGCGCCGATGAGCCGGTCGCGGTGGCTGCCCACGGAGCGCGGCATGAGGACGTCCGCGTAGGCGGAGCCGGCGGACGCGGCGGGCGCCGGCGGCTCCTCGGCGGCGGGCTCCTCCTCGGTGTCCTCCGAGGGCTCCGAGGGGCGTTCCGGGACCACCAGGTCGCCCCGGAAGCTCGGCACGGCTTCCAGCAGGCTGGTCAGGGAGTCGCGTTCGCCCGTGCTCTCCTCGGCCGGTTCCGACGGCTGCGCCGGCAGGCTGGGCCGCTCGCGGTCGCTCCGGTCGAGAGCGCGGTCCATGGAGCGCTCGCGCGGCAGCCGGGCGATCCGCGGGACGAACGGGAAGCTCGGTTCCGGCACGGCGAGGTCGTCGGACTCGCCGATCAGGGAGCGCGCCTCGTCGTCGACGGCCTGGACGAGCCGCCGGGGCGGGTCGTACGTCCAGCTCGCCGAGTGCGGTTCGCCCGCGACCCGGTAGACGAGCAGGACCTCCCAGGTGCCGTCGTCGCGGCGCCAGGAGTCCCACTGCACGGTGTCCTTCTCGGCACCGCGCAGCAGCAGCCGCTCCTGCACGGCCTCGCCGAGCAGCGGGCCGGAGTTCTCGCCGGGGCGGCGGACCGGGGTCTTGCGGGCCCGCTCGGCCATGAAGGCGCGTTCGGCCAGCACCGGCCCCTCGAAGCGCCGTACCCGGTCGACGGGGATGCCGGCGAGCTGCGCGACCTCTTCCGCCGTGGCACCGGCTCGTATCCGCGCCTGGATGTCCCGCGGGCGCAGATGGCTCTCGACCTCGATCTCGATCTGGCCGAGGCGGGGCCGGTCGCCGCGGACGGCGGCGCGGAGCCGTTCGTCGATCGGAAGCGTGTACTCCGTAGAGTCGGCAGCCTTCAGCACCAGCCGTGTGCCGTCATTCGAGACGGCCACGACACGCAGTTCGGGCATGGGGACCTCCCGGGTGGTGCCTGCCGACGTCACGTGCGTCGCTGCTTCCGCTAGTCGAGTGTGGCCTGCCCGGGTGCAGCCTGCCACAACCTTGCCGAGTTGCCCGGCGTGTCGGGCGCGGGCCCGGAACCGCCGTTATGGCACGGTTACCTGTTCGCAACGCTAAGTGACCAACTCCGTCACCCTGTGCAACTAGCCCCCTCCCGGCGATCCTGCAAGGCCGCGGGCACCCTGGTGGGAGACCGGACCCAGGGCTCGCAACAGTACTCCATTTGGACCACGTGCGTGGATTGGCGCGCCGCCCAACTTCTGGCAAGGGGTGCGACTTGGCCGCCCGCAACCCATTTTGTGGATCATGAACGTGGCGAACTTCACGCAATCGCCAGAAACGGAACTAATGGTTTCGTCCGTACGTCCCTTTCTCGTGCGGTCGGTCGATCAATGTCGCCAACTGCGCAAAATGCTCCGAGAGGTACGGGAAAGGCAGGCAAGTTCCGGGTATGCGTGAGACGCCCGATACAGGTCGGAAGTGGATCGACCTGAACGTCCCCCAGGTCGCGGGCAGCGCCCTGGCGGCGGTGGTGGCGGCCAAACTGGCCTCGTACTTCGGCGTGTACGGCACGATCCTCGGGGCCGGCGTCGTCAGTGTCCTCGCCACCTGCGGCGGCTCGGTCTTCCAGCACTTCTTCAAGCGGACCGGGGAGCAGCTCCGCGAGAGGACCGCGGTGGCGGCCCGGCCGCCGGGGGAGCGGGAAGCGCGGCCGGGGCGCAAAGAGCCGGCGCGGCAAGCGCCCCCGCCGCCGGGCGAGTTCACCGAGGGCACCGTCTACCGCGCGCGGGCCGGGAGCCGGCGCCGCCCGCTGGTCGCCGCCGCCCTGGTCTTCGGGGTCACGCTGGCGGGCATCACGGCGTACGAGCTGGTGTCCGGGAACAGCTTCAGCGGCGGTCAGGGCACGACGGTCAGCGACGTCGTCACCGGCCGGGGCTCCTCCGGCGCCAAGTCCGACGAGACACCCGCCCCTTCGGGCACCCCGTCCCCGGAGCGCACGCCGTCCGCCGGCACCGGTACGAGCCCCGGCACGCCCCCCGCGCCCGGCGACTCGCCGAGCGGCCGGCCGACCGGGCAGCCGGACCCCGAGCGGAGCGGGGAACCGAGCGGCGACCCCGCCACCCCGGTCCCCACGCCCGGTGCGCCCAGCGCGTCCGCCGCCACGCCTACGCCCCCAGAACCCTCCGCAGGTAGTCGTTCTGGAACAGCCGGTCCGGGTCCAGACGGTCCCGCAGCGCCGTGAACTCGCCGAAGCGCGGGTACACCCGGGCGAAGTACTCCGCGTCCCGCGTGTGCACCTTGCCCCAGTGCGGACGCCCCTCGTGCGCGGTGAAGATCCGCTCGGCGGCCGTGAAGTACGCCTGGTACGGCGTGCCCCGGAACATGTGCACGGCGATGTAGGCGCTGTCCCGGCCGGAGGCGGTGGACAGGGTGATGTCGTCGGCCGGGGCGGTGCGCACCTCGACCGGGAAGCTCACGCGCAGCCCGGAGCGGTCGACCATGGCCTTCAGCTCGCGCAGCGTCTCCGCCAGGGCGGCGCGCGGGACGGCGTACTCCATCTCCACGAAGCGCACCCGGCGCGGTGAGGTGAAGACCTTGTAGGGGATGTCCGTGTACGTCCGCGCGGACAGCGCCCTGCTGGAGATCTGCGCGATCGCCGGGACGGTCGCCGGGGCCGCGCGGCCGACCCACTGGGCCACCTGGAAGACGCCGTTGGAGAGGAACTCGTCCTCGAACCAGCCCGCGAACTGTCCGACCGGCTGCTCGGGGCCGGCGCTGCGGTTGTTCCGCTTGGTGTTGGTGTTGCCGGTGTGCGGGAACCAGTAGAACTCGAAGTGCTCGTTCTCGGCCCACAGTTGGTCGAACTCGGCGAGGACCCGCTCGAAGGGCATGGGTTCCTCGCGCGCGGTCAGCAGGAAGAGCGGCTCCACGGCGAAGGTGATCGCGGTGACGACGCCCAGGGCGCCGAGGCCGATGCGGGCCGCCGCGAAGACCTCCGGGTTCTCCTTCTCGGAACAGGTGAGCACCGAGCCGTCGGCCGTGACCAGTTCCAGTGCCTTGATCTGGGCGGCGATGGAGCCCGACGCGCGGCCGGTGCCGTGCGTGCCGGTGCTGGTGGCCCCGGACACGGTCTGCTCCATGATGTCGCCCATGTTGGTGAGCGAGAGGCCCTCGCGCGCGAGGGCGGCGTTCAGTCTCTTGAGCGGGGTGCCCGCCTCCACGGTGACGGTCATGGACGCCCGGTCGATGGTGCGTATACCTGTCAACAGTTGAGGGCGTATCAATACACCGTCGGTTGCGGCGATCGAGGTGAAGGAGTGCCCGGTGCCGACCGCCTTCACCTTCAGGCCGTCCTCCCGGGCCCGGCGCACCGCACCGGCCAGCTCCTCGACCGAGGCCGGCGTGACCTGCCGGGCGGGCCGGGCGGAGACATTGCCGCCCCAGTTACGCCACGTGCCGTTCTTCCCGCTCGCTGTGCTGCTCAACGGTGCCTCCCCGACCCGCGGCCGGCCTGCGCAGCCGGCGGTACCCGAGGAAACCGACCGCGACCGCGACGGCCCCGGACGCGGCCGGCACCCCGTACCCGGCCCGCGCACCGGCCGCGTCGATCACCCAGCCGGCCACGGAGGAGCCGACCGCGATGCCGACGGCGAGGCCGGTGCTCACCCAGGTCATGCCCTCGGTGAGCTGCGCGCGCGGTACGTGCTCTTCGATGAGGGACATCGTCGTGATCATCGTCGGTGCGATGGACAGCCCCGCAACGAACAGCGCCACGGCCAGAAGCGGCAAGTTTCCGACCAGTAGGAGGGGGATCATACTCACGGCCATCGCCGCCACGCCCAGCAACCAGCGACGTTCCGGCGCACCGCTGAGGCGCAGCAGCCCGAAGACCACGCCCGCGACGCAGGAGCCGGCCGCGTACAGCGCCAGGACCACGCTCGCGGCGCCCTTGTGACCGCGCTCCTCGGCGAAGGCGACGGTGACCACGTCCACGGCTCCGAAGATCGCGCCGGTCGCCACGAAGGTCGCCACCAGCACCTTCAGCCCCGCCGCCCGCAGGGCGCTGCCGCCGCCCTGCCGCTCGCGGGGGTGCGGTTCCGGTTCGGTGGCGCGCTGGGCGGTCAGCCAGCAGACGCCCACCGCGAGGAAGCCGGCGGCGAGCAGGGGGCCCGCCTCCGGGAACCAGGCGGTGGACAGGCCGATGGAGATGATCGGCCCGAAGATGAAGCACACCTCGTCCACGACCGACTCGAACGAGTAGGCGGTGTGCAGCTTCGGGGTGCCCCGGTACAGCACGGCCCAGCGGGCCCGGACCATCGCGCCCAGACTCGGCACCGAGCCGATCCCGGCCGCGCAGACGAACAGCACCCAGTCCGGCCACCGGAAGTGTGCGGCGAGCAGCAGCCCGGCCGCCGCGAGCAGGGCGACCAGGGTCGCGGGGCGCAGCACCCGGCGCTGCCCGTGCCGGTCCACCAGCCGGGAGATCTGCGGCCCGAGCGCGGCGGCGGACAGCGCGATGGTGGCCGAGAGGGCGCCCGCGAGGCCGTACCGCCCGGTGAGCTGGGAGACCATCGTGACCACGCCGATGCCCATCATCGACAACGGCATCCGCCCGAGGAATCCCGCGGTGGAGAAGGCCTTGGTGCCGGGTTCGGCGAACAGGGCTCTGTAGGGGCTGGGCACGTGGTCTCCGAGGCGGCTCAGTAAGGCGCGAATGCGGCTGATACAGCTTACGAGCGAGGGCGCCCCGATCGCACCCGATATGACACCCGGAGAAACCGCCCTAAACCGACTGGAAGCCGACTCTTCACCCCGCTGTTTCCCCGCTGTCAGTGCCGGGTGGCAGGATCGACTCATGCCAGACGCGCTCGATCCCACCCCGTACGACGCCCTGCTCCTGCTCTCCTTCGGCGGCCCCGAAGGCCCGGACGACGTGGTCCCGTTCCTGGAGAACGTCACGCGCGGGCGCGGCATCCCCAAGGAACGCCTCAAGGAGGTCGGGCAGCACTACTTCCTCTTCGGCGGGGTCAGCCCCATCAACGCCCAGAACCGCGCCCTGCTGGACGCCCTGCGCAAGGACTTCGCCGACCACGGCCTGGACCTGCCGGTCTACTGGGGCAACCGCAACTGGGCGCCGTACCTGACGGACACCCTGCGCGAGATGGTCGCCGACGGCCGCCGCCGCGTCCTGGTCCTCGCCACCAGCGCCTACGCCTCCTACTCGGGCTGCCGCCAGTACCGGGAGAACCTCGCCGACGCGCTGGCCGCCCTGGAGGCCGAGGGCCTGGAGTTGCCGAGGATCGACAAGCTGCGGCACTACTTCAACCACCCCGGCTTCGTCGAGCCCATGACCGACGGCGTGCTGCGCTCCCTCGCCGACCTCCCCGAGGAGGTCCGGGCGGGCGCCCACATCGCCTTCACCACCCACTCCATCCCGACCTCCGCCGCCGACACCTCCGGCCCCGTCGAGGCCCACGGCGAGGGCGGTGCCTATGTCGAGCAGCACCTGGACGTGGCCCAGCTGATCGCCGACGCCGTCCGCGAGCGCACCGGCGTCGACCACCCCTGGCGGCTCGTCTACCAGTCGCGTTCCGGCGCCCCGCACATCCCCTGGCTGGAGCCCGACATCTGCGACCACCTGGAGGAGCGGCACGCCGCCGGCGTCCCGGCCGTGGTCATGGCCCCCATCGGCTTCGTCTCCGACCACATGGAGGTCCTCTACGACCTCGACACCGAGGCGACGGCCAAGGCGGCGGAACTGGGCCTGCCGGTGCGCCGCTCGGCCACCGTGGGCGCCGACCCGCGGTTCGCCGCGGCCGTCCGCGAGCTGATCCTGGAGCGGGCCGCCGTCGAACGCGGCCAGGAGGTCACCCCCTGCGCCCTGGGCGCGCTCGGCCCCAGCCACCACGTCTGCCCGGTCGGCTGCTGCCCGGCCCGCGCCCCGCGCCCCGCCGCCGCGGGCGCCGACAGCCCCTACGCGTGAGGAGACCCGTGACCGACCCCCTGCACCGGGACCTGCTCGAACTGGCCCAGGAGGCCGCCCGCCGCGCCGGCGAGCTGCTGCGCGACGGCCGCCCCGCCGACCTGGCCGTGGCGAGGACCAAGTCCAGCCCCATCGACGTCGTCACCGAGATGGACCTCGCGGCGGAGAAACTGATCACCGAACTGATCTCCCGCCACCGGCCCGACGACGGCTTCCTCGGCGAGGAGGGCGCCTCCGTCGAGGGCACCAGCGGCATCCGCTGGGTGATCGACCCGCTGGACGGCACCGTCAACTACCTGTACGGCCTGCCGACCTGGGCGGTGTCCGTCGCCGCCGAGCGGGACGGCGAGACCGTCGTCGGGGTCGTCGCGGCCCCCATGCGCGGTGAGACCTACCACGCGGTGCGCGGCGGCGGCGCCTGGGCCACCGGCGCCTGGCAGGGCGAGCGGGCCCTCGCCTGCCGCCCCGCGCCCCCGCTGGACCAAGCCCTGGTCTCCACGGGCTTCAACTACGTCACCGAGGTCCGCGCCCACCAGGCGGAGATCGCCGCCCGGCTGATCCCCATGCTGCGGGACATCCGGCGCGGCGGCTCGGCGGCGGTGGACCTGTGCGACGTGGCGTGCGGCCGGCTCGACGGGTACTACGAGCGGGGGCTCCACGCGTGGGACTTCGCAGCGGGGGACCTGATCGCCCGGGAAGCCGGTGCGCTGACCGGTGGGCGGCCCGGGGAGCGGCCGTCGGGGGAGCTGACGGTGGCCGGGTCGCCGGGCGTCTTCGAGCCGCTTCAGCGGCTGCTGGAGGACTTCGGCGCCTGGCACGACTGACCCCGCCGAGCGGGCACGCAAAAGGACCCCGGCGCTGGATTCGCCGGGGTCCCCTCTTGCGCTTCCGAGCCGATCAGACGCGTGACGCGCCGACCTCCACACCGTGTTCGGCGGCGAGGCGTCGCAGGTCGTCGAGCTCTGCCTGCTCCACTTCGACGAGGAAGTCGTCGCCCTCGTCACGAGCCCGCGACAGGTCGGACTCGGTCGCCCTTATGCGCTGCAGAAGTCCTGCGGTGAAAGCGTCCATGCTGCGCCCCCTCGTCCAGGGTCGTGGGTCGGTGGCACGGGGGTGTGCCGTAAGGAAGGGGCGATCACGTCTCTCGCAGGTGCCCAGCGCTGCCCGGCCGGGCGGCGACGGTGCCGGACACCCACGCCCGCTCTGCGAAGCGGAGGCCGGAGTACCGCATGGTGCTGCGGCACATGCAGAGCGTGATCGCGGGGTGTAAAGCCGTCCTCCCCCCGCTCCCCTCCGCGGAAACCTCAACCGGAGGAGAAATTCTCGTATTCCCGCCCCCGGGCCCCCGTCCCTTCGGCCCGGAGGCCGCCTTACAGCCGACTTATGGCCGAAAAGGGCAGGATGGGGGTCACACCCACGGACACCCCTGCCCGCACGCGCCCATGGCGCGTCCTCGCGGGTGGACACAGGAAGGACAAGCGACGTGCGCGTACTCGTCGTCGAGGACGAGCAGCTGCTCGCCGATGCGGTGGCCACCGGACTGCGCCGGGAGGCCATGGCCGTCGACGTCGTGTACGACGGTGCGGCCGCCCTGGAGCGCATCGGCGTCAACGACTACGACGTGGTCGTCCTCGACCGCGACCTCCCGCTCGTCCACGGCGACGACGTCTGCCGCAAGATCGTCGAGCTGGGCATGCCCACGCGCGTGCTCATGCTCACCGCCTCCGGTGACGTCAGCGACCGCGTCGAGGGCCTGGAGATCGGCGCCGACGACTATCTGCCCAAGCCGTTCGCGTTCAGCGAGCTGATCGCGCGCGTCCGCGCCCTCGGCCGCCGGACCAGCGTGCCGCTGCCGCCGGTCCTGGAGCGCGCCGGCATCAAGCTCGACCCCAACCGCCGCGAGGTCTTCCGCGACGGCAAGGAGGTCCAGCTCGCGCCCAAGGAGTTCGCGGTGCTGGAGGTGCTCATGCGCAGCGAGGGCGCGGTCGTCTCGGCGGAGCAGCTGCTGGAGAAGGCCTGGGACGAGAACACCGACCCGTTCACCAACGTGGTGCGCGTGACGGTGATGACCCTGCGCCGCAAGCTGGGCGAGCCGCCCGTCATCGTCACCGTCCCCGGCTCCGGCTACCGGATCTGATCCCCGTGGCCACGACCCCCGCGCCGCCCCAGGCGCCCCCGAAGCCCACCTGGGACCCCAGAAGGCCGCAGCCGCCCTTCCCGTGGCTGCGACCGACCATCCGCATACGGCTGACGCTGCTCTACGGCGGCATGTTCCTGATCGCCGGCATCCTGCTGCTGTCGATCATCTACCTGCTCGCCGCACAGGCGATCAGCACCGGCAACCAGCCGCTGTTCAAGATCGTCAGCGGTTCGGCGATCAAGGTCACCAGCGACAACTGCCCCGCGGTCACCGCGATCAACTCCGGCCCGGTGCCGCTGTCGGACTTCAACGAGGCGATCGCCCACTGCGTGGACCAGCAGCGCCAGGCGGCCCTGGACAACCTGCTCAGCCGCTCCCTGCTGGCCCTGCTGGGCCTCGCCGTGATCGCCTTCGCGTTCGGCTACGCGATGGCCGGCCGTGTGCTCTCCCCGCTCGGCCGGATCACCCGCACCGCCCGCCAGGTCGCCGGCTCGGACCTGTCCCGCCGCATCGAGCTGGACGGCCCGGACGACGAGCTGAAGGAGCTGGCCGACACCTTCGACGACATGCTGGAGCGGCTGGAACGGGCCTTCACCGCCCAGCAGCGCTTCGTCGGCAACGCCTCGCACGAGCTGCGCACCCCGCTCGCGATCAACCGCACGCTCCTGGAGGTGCACCTGTCGGACCCGGACGCGCCGGTGGAACTACAGCAGCTCGGCAAGACCCTGCTCGCCACCAACGAGCGCAGCGAACAGCTGGTCGAGGGGTTGCTGCTGCTGGCTCGCAGTGACAACCAGATCGTCGAGCGCAAGCCGGTCGACCTGGCCGAGGTCGCCACGCAGGCCATCGACCAGGTGCACGCCGAGGCCGATGCCAAGGGCGTGAAGATCCGCGGCGACCGCAAGCCCGCCGTGGTGCAGGGCAACGGTGTGCTGCTGGAGCGGATCGCGCTGAACCTCGTCCAGAACGCCGTGCGGTACAACGTGCCGGAGGACGGCTGGGTCGAGGTGGACACCGAGATCCAGCACGGGCAGGCGGTGCTGACCGTCACGAACACCGGGCCGGTCGTGCCGGCGTACGAGATCGACAACCTCTTCGAGCCCTTCCGGCGGTTGCGTACCGAGCGGACGGGCAGTGACAAGGGGGTGGGCCTCGGCCTGTCCATCGTCCGGTCCGTGGCCCGCGCGCACGGCGGCCACATTCTGGCCCAGCCCCGGGAGGGCGGCGGTCTGGTGATGCGCGTCACCCTGCCGCTGTGACCGGGGACCGACACACGCGGAGGATGTTCGCTTTGCGCGGAATTTTTGGACCGCCGTACGTGGTTCTTCCTGTGTGATCGATCACATGGGCGGATTTCCGGCCATGTACGCACGGTGATCATGACAGAAGGTGGAAAGCCGGGAAAGTCCGGGTTTTCAGGGCTCTTGATCACGGGAAGTACACGGTGAGGCGCCTTTGAGGTGCGGCATTCGAACCGTGTACGGTCCTCACCGCCATCCAAGCCGATCACTCTTGAGGGGTCGGGTTGGGTGTCGATTGAGTAACAGACCTTGATGTGAGGCAAAATCTCCGCCTCAGGTCGGGCACAAGTCCGGCCTCTCACGCGTTACGTGCGCTGGAGACACCGCAGACACCCAGAGGGGGAGAGCGATATGGCAACCGATTACGACACTCCACGCAAGACCGACGATGACGTCGACTCGGACAGCCTTGAAGAGCTGAAGGCCCGGCGGAACGACAAGTCCACCTCGTCGGTGGACGTCGACGAGTTCGAGGCCGCCGAGGGCCTCGAACTGCCCGGCGCCGACCTCTCGAACGAGGAGCTGGCCGTCCGGGTGCTGCCGAAGCAGCAGGACGAGTTCACCTGCATGAGCTGCTTCCTGGTGCACCACCGCAGCCAGCTGGCCCGGGAGAAGAACGGTCAGCCGATCTGCCGCGACTGCGACTGAGGACGGGTCGGCCGTGTCTGGCTCGACCCCTCCCCGGAAGCGCCGCTTCCCCCTGCGGAAAGCGGACCAAGGGCCGATCGACGGCCCGCACGGCGCGCGTGACGGCGAGCGGGGCTCACCTGCGGCGGGAGCCCCGCTCGAACCGGCGGCGGACCGGGAGAACCCGCCCGCGCCGGCGCAGCACCCCGCGCCCGTGGCCCGGCGCCGGGCGGCGGTGATCCGAGAGAAGGCCCGGGACGTGGCCCGTGAAGGCGCCCGTAAGGGCGGCAGCCGGGCTCGCGCGGGGCTGGCGTACCTCGCGGACCGCGTCATCGAGATCGCCCCGCGCATCCCCGTACGCGACCTCGCGACCCTGCGCGGGCAGTTCCCCGGCCTCGGACCCGAGGAACTGGCCGACAAGCTGGTGGCGGGCGCGGCGGCCGGCACCTCGACGGTCGGAGCCGGGATCGGAGCGGCGGCCATGCTGCCGGTGCCGCCGGCCATGCCGACCGAGCTGGCCGCGGAGGTCACCGGGGTCGCCGCGATCGAGCTGAAGCTCATCGCCGAACTGCACGAGGTCTACGGCGTACGCCCGCCCGGGAACCTCAAGACCCGCACCGCCGCGTATCTGTCCTCCTGGTCGGGGGAGCGCGGGATCGACGTGATGAAGCCGTCGACGTACGACACGGCCATGGGCGGCCACATGAAGCGCCGGCTGCGCCAGCAGATCATGAAGCGCATGGTGCGCGACCTGCCCAACCTGATGCCGTTCATGGTCGGAGCCACGGTCGGCGCGGTCATGAACCGCCGGGACACCAAGAAACTCGCGGCCCGCATCCGGGCCGACCTGCGCAAGATCCAGGTGCCCTGGGACGAGCTGCCGGAGCTGCCGCCGCTGGAGAAGCCGGCGCAGCCGCTGAGACTGCGCGAACTGCCCGACGGGCCCTAGACGGGCCTCGGGCCCTGGACGAGCCTCAGGCGTGCGCCGTGCGCGCCGCCTCGATCGCCGCGGCCAGCTTCTCCGGCTCCCGCGTCGACAGGTACAGGTACGGCGTCGGGTCCTGCGGGTCCGTGACCTCCACGCGCAGCGCCGTCGGGATGTAGGCGCGCAGCAGCAGGAAGGCGCGGGTGTCGGCCTTGTACGTCCGCCAGGCGCGGGCCTCCTCCGCGTCCAGGACCTCCGCCTCGCCCAGCGCCGCCACCGGGACCTTCGCCTCGCCCGCGATCAGGGAGTCGCCCACGACCCGGATGCGCGGGGAGCCGTAGGCGCTGGCCACCACCGCCGCCGCGGCCGTACCGCCGACCAGGCCGCCGAGCAGCGGCAGGGTCCCGAAAGGCAGCAGGATGAGGGCGAACGAGACGCCCACCAGGAAGCTGATCAGCCACCACGAGCGGGGGGCGGTGAGGCGTTCTTCGTACGGGGTGGCGGAGAGCTGCATACAGCCAAGCTTGGCACGGCATCCGCACACCGCCGGAGCCGGGGCGTTCGGCGCGAAGCGCTGTCGTGCGGGGCGGTGGTGGGTGACGGACGGGCGGGTAAGGTCTGCGGCTGTGAGTGGTAGTTCCGCAGCTCTTCAGCCTCCCGCCGACGCGGGGAAACCAGTACGGCACCCCGACGCGCCCGCGCCCGGGGAACTTCTCGGTGCCCACTACGAACACTGTTTCGGGTGCGGCCCCGGCCAGCCGCACGGACTGCACCTGGAGGCCCGCGCCGGTGAGGGCGTCTCGCTGACCGCGGAGTTCACCGTGCAGCCCGCCCACCAGGGCGCCCCCGGCCTCGCGCACGGCGGCGTGCTCGCCACGGCCCTGGACGAGACCCTCGGCTCGCTGAACTGGCTGCTGCGCACCATCGCCGTCACCGGACGGCTGGAGACCGACTTCGTACGGCCCGTGCCCGTCGGCACCACGCTGTACCTGGAGGCCGAGGTCACCGCCGTCGCCGGGCGGAAGATCTACTCCACCGCCACCGGGCGCATCGGCGGCCCCGACGGGCCGGTGGCCGTCCGCGCAGACGCCCTCTTCATCGAGGTCAAGGTGGACCACTTCATCGACCACGGCCGCCCGGCGGAGATCCAGGCCGCCATGAACGACCCGGACCGGACCCGGCGCACCCGCGCCTTCGAGGTGAACCCGTGAGCCGAGACCCGCTGAACGTCCTGATCCGGCGCATCGACGCGGACGTACCGCTTCCGGCGTACGAGCATCCCGGGGACGCCGGAGCCGATCTGCGCACCACCGAGGCGTGCGAGCTGGCACCCGGAGAACGGGCCGTTCTGCCCACCGGTGTGTCGATCGCCCTGCCCGAGGGGTACGCGGCCTTCGTGCATCCGCGTTCCGGCCTCGCCGCCCGCTGCGGTGTCGCCCTCGTGAATGCCCCGGGGACGGTTGACGCCGGGTACCGTGGGGAGATCAAGGTGATCGTGGTGAATCTCGACCCGCGCGAGAGCGTGCGGTTCGAGCGCTTCGACCGGATCGCCCAACTGGTCGTCCAGCAGGTCGAGAGGGTCCGCTTCCAGGAGGTCGCGGAACTTCCCGGCTCGGCGCGGGCCGAGGGGGGCTTCGGGTCCACCGGTGGCCATGCCGCGGTGGGCGGCGAGAGCGGCACAAGCGGTCAGGCCGCCGAGGGCGGTCCGACGGGTGGGAATCGATACGCTTCGGTCGTATCCGACCGGGAAGGACAGTGACGTGTTCGGACGTCGCAAGAAGAAGGGTGCCGCCGAGGACGCGGCCGGCGAGGCCGAGCAGGTCGTCGACAGCGTCGACACCGAGGCGGAGGAGGAAGCCGAGCGCGAGCGCGTCCGGCTGGAGCCCGGGCCCCGGCCCGACGGGCCGTGGGACAGCAGCGAGGTACGCGACCCGGCCGAGGGCCGCGTGGACCTCGGCGGCCTGTTCGTACCGGGCGTCGACGGCATGGAGCTGCGGGTCGAGGTCGCCGGGGACGCCATCGTCGCCGCGACCGTCGTCCTGCGCGACAGCGCCATCCAGCTCCAGGCGTTCGCCGCCCCCAAGCGCGAGGGCATCTGGGGCGAGGTCCGCGAGGAGATCGCGTCCGGCATCACCCAGCAGGGTGGCATCGTCGACGAGGTCGAGGGGCCGCTCGGCTGGGAGCTGCGCGCGCAGGTGCCGGTGCAGCTGCCGGACGGCACCGGCGGCTTCCAGGTCGTCCGGTTCGTGGGCGTCGACGGCCCGCGCTGGTTCCTGCGCGGGGTGATCTCCGGCCAGGGCGCGGTGCAGCCGCAGGCCGCCGGGCTGCTGGAGCAGATCTTCCGGGACACCGTCGTCGTCCGCGGCGAGGGTCCGATGGCCCCGCGCGACCCGATCGTCCTCAAGCTGCCGAACGACGCGCAGATGGTCCCCGAGGGGGTCCAGCAGGAGGAGGGCTCGCGGTTCTCCGGCGGGATGGGGCAGTTGCAGCGGGGCCCCGAGATCACCGAGGTCCGCTAGGCGCTCCGCTGGGTTCAGCCGTTGTTTCCGGCGGGCCGTGCCCCTCGGGGTGCGGCCCGCCTTTTCGCGGGGTCGCGCGCGTGAGGATCCGCCGTTGCCGGGCACGGGTCCGTCGTGGTTGCTCGCGCAGTTCCCCGCGCCCCTTTCGGGGCGCTGTCCCCTCCGGTGATACTGGCGGCCGGTCGATGGGGGAGGGGCATGAGCGGTCAGGTCGTCACCGAGACGATGGTGCGGGTCGAGGGCGTGCACAAGTCGTACGGCGTCGGAGCCGCCGCCGTGCACGCGTTGCGCGGGGTGTCCTTCGAGGTGCCCCGGGGGGAACTCGTCGCCCTGAAAGGACGTTCCGGATCCGGCAAGACCACCCTGCTGAACATCGTCGGCGGGCTGGACACCCCCGACCAGGGCCGGGTCGAGGTCGAGGGGCGGGACCTCGCCCGGCTCGGCGAGAGCGAGCTGCTGCGGCTGCGGCGCGACCGGATCGGGTTCGTGTTCCAGTCGTTCGGGCTCATCCCGATCCTCAGTGCCGCCGAGAACGTCGGCGTACCGCTGCGGCTGCGCCGTGCCGACCCGCGCGAGCGCGAGGAGCGGGTCGAGCTGCTGCTCTCCCTGGTGGGGCTCGCCGGGCACGCGGCCCAGCGGCCCGGTGAGCTGTCCGGCGGGCAGCAGCAGCGGGTCGCCGTCGCGCGGGCCCTCGCCAACCGGCCCGCCCTGCTCGTCGCCGACGAGCCCACCGGCCAGCTCGACGCCGAGACCGGGCACGCCGTCATGGAGCTGCTGCGGGCCGTCGTCGGCAGCGAGCGGGTCACGGCCCTGGTCGCCACCCACGACGCGACCCTGCTGGACCTGGCCGACCGGGTGCTGGAGCTGCGCGACGGGGAGATCACCGAGCACTGAGCCGCGCGGCCGGCGGCGGCCTCATCAGGGTTGCGTCAAAGTTGCCCGCTGCTCCCGCTCCCCGCCCCTTCCGCCCTGATCGTGGGCCGTAAGGTCGACGCTGCGTAGGCGACAGGCACGGGAAGACAATGGGGCCATGGCACGCGGCAAGCTTCGGATCTACCTCGGTGCGGCACCGGGCGTGGGCAAGACGTACGGCATGCTCTCCGAGGCGCACCGCCGGGTCGAGCGGGGTACCGACTGCGTGGTCGCGCTGGTGGAGAGCCACGGCCGGCCGCGCACCGAGGTGATGCTGCACGGCCTGGAGCAGGTGCCGCGCAAGGAGCTGGAGTACCGGGGTGCCGTCTTCGGCGAGATGGACGTCGACGCCGTACTGCGCCGGGCCCCCGCCGTCGCGCTGGTCGACGAACTGGCCCACACCAACGTCCCCGGCTCCCGCAACGCCAAGCGCTGGCAGGACGTGGAGGAGCTGCTGGCCGCGGGCATCGACGTGATCTCCACCGTCAACATCCAGCACCTGGAGTCACTCGGCGACGTGGTCGAGTCGATCACGGGGGTGCGGCAGCGGGAGACCGTGCCCGACGAGGTCGTACGGCGGGCCGACGACATCGAACTGGTGGACATGTCCCCGCAGGCCCTGCGCCGCCGCATGGCCCACGGCAACATCTACCAGCCGGACAAGGTCGACGCGGCCCTGTCCAACTACTTCCGCCCCGGCAACCTCACCGCCCTGCGCGAGCTGGCCCTGCTGTGGGTGGCCGACCGGGTCGACGCCTACCTGAACGCGTACCGCAGCGAGCACCGGGTCTCGGCGATATGGGGCTCGCGGGAGCGGATCGTGGTCGGCCTGACCGGCGGTCCGGAGGGGCGCACGCTGATCCGCCGGGCCGCCCGGCTCGCCGAGAAGGGCGCCGGCGGCGAGGTCATGGCCGTCTACATCGCCCGCAGCGACGGGCTGTCCTCGGCCTCCCCGAAGGAGCTGGCCGTCCAGCGCACCCTGGTCGAGGACCTCGGCGGAACGTTCCACCACGTGGTCGGCGACGACATCCCGGCCGCCCTGCTCGACTTCGCGCGCGGGGTCAACGCCACCCAGATCGTGCTCGGCTCCTCCCGCCGCAAGGCCTGGCAGTACGTCTTCGGGCCCGGCGTCGGCGCCACCGTCGCCCGGGACTCCGGACCCGACCTGGACGTGCACATCGTCACCCACGAGGCGGTCGCCAAGGGCCGCGGACTGCCCGTGGCCCGGGGCGGCCGGCTCGGGCGGGCCCGGATCATCTGGGGCTGGGCGGTCGGCCTGGCCGGTCCGGCGATCCTCGCGGTGCTGCTGAACACCGTCGACCTCGGCCTCGCCAACGACATGCTGCTGTTCCTGGCCGTCACCGTCGCGGCGGCCCTGCTCGGCGGCCTGCTGCCCGCGCTGGCCTCGGCGGCCTTCGGCTCCCTGCTCCTGAACTACTTCTACACCCCGCCGCTGCACCGGCTGACCGTCGCCGACCCCAAGAACATCGTCGCCATCGCGATCTTCTTCGGGGTGGGGATGGCGGTCGCCTCCGTGGTCGACCTCGCCGCACGGCGCACCCACCAGGCGGCCCGGCTGCGCGCCGAGTCCGAGATCCTCTCCTTCCTGGCCGGGAACGTGCTGCGCGGCGAGACGAGCCTGGAGGAGTTGCTGGAGCGGGTCCGCGAGACCTTCGCCATGGAGTCGGCCGCCCTGCTGGAACGCGCCGGTGACGTGGCGCCCTGGACGTGCGCGGGCCGTGCCGGCTTCGGGCCGCCGCTGGAGCGCCCCGAGGACGCCGACGTCGACATGCCCGTCGGCGACCACATGGCGCTCGCGCTCACCGGCCGGGTGCTGCCCGCGGCGGACCGCCGGGTGCTCGCCGCGTTCGCCGCCCAGGCCGCCGTCGTGCTCGACCGCAGGCGCCTGAAGGAAGAGGCCGACCGGGCCCGCACGCTCGCCGAGGGCAACCGCATCCGCACCGCCCTGCTGGCCGCCGTCAGCCACGACCTGCGCACCCCGCTGGCCGGCATCAAGGCCGCCGTGTCGTCCCTGCGCTCCGACGACGTCGCCTGGTCCGAGGAGGACCAGGCGGAGCTGCTGGAGGGCATCGAGGAGGGCGCGGACCGGCTCGACCACCTCGTGGGCAACCTGCTGGACATGTCCCGCCTCCAGACCGGCACCGTCACCCCGCTGATCCGCGAGATCGACGTCGACGAGGTCGTACCGATGGCGCTCGGCGGCGTACCCGAGGACAGCGTCGAGCTGGACGTGCCCGAGACGCTGCCCATGGTCGCCGTCGATCCCGGGCTGCTGGAGCGGTCGGTGGCCAACCTGGTGGAGAACGCCGTCAAGTACAGCCCGCCCGGCCGGCGCGTGCTGGTGGCCGCGAGCGCCATCGCCGACCGTGTCGAGGTGCGCGTGGTGGACCGCGGCCCGGGCGTCCCGGACGAGGCCAAGGACCGCATCTTCGAGCCCTTCCAGCGCTACGGTGACGCTCCGCGCGGTGCCGGCGTCGGGCTCGGCCTCGCGGTCGCCCGGGGCTTCGCCGAGGCCATGGGCGGCACCCTCACGGCCGAGGACACGCCGGGCGGCGGCCTCACCATGGTGCTGACCCTGCGCGCGGCAGGACCGCGTCCCGAGCCGCTCCCCGCCGGGGAGTCCCGTACCGAACCGGAAAGGCAGGCCACATGGTGAGCCCGGCTGGGGGGTCCCCCCAGACCCCCACGAGGGTGCTCGTGGTCGACGACGAGCCGCAGATCGTGCGGGCCCTCGTGATCAACCTCAAAGCGCGCAAGTACGAGGTCGACGCCGCCGCCGACGGCAGGACAGCGCTCGAACTCGCCGCCTCCCGCCACCCCGACGTGGTCGTCCTCGACCTGGGCCTGCCCGACATGGACGGCGTCGAGGTGATCAGGGGACTGCGCGGCTGGACCCGGGTGCCGATCCTGGTGCTGTCCGCCCGCCACTCCTCCGACGAGAAGGTCGAGGCGCTGGACGCGGGCGCCGACGACTACGTGACCAAGCCGTTCGGCATGGACGAGCTGCTGGCCCGGCTGCGGGCCGCCGTCCGCCGGGCGGAACCGGCCGGGCCGGGCGAGGACGACGTGACGACCGTCGAGACCGAGGGCTTCACCGTCGACCTCGCCGCCAAGAAGGTCAACCGGGGCGGCAGGGACGTCCGGCTCACCCCGACCGAGTGGCACCTGCTGGAGGTGCTGGTCCGCAACACCGGCCGGCTGGTCAGCCAGAAGCAGCTGCTCCAGGAGGTGTGGGGGCCGTCGTACGGGACCGAGAGCAACTACCTGCGGGTGTACATGGCCCAGCTGCGGCGGAAGCTGGAGTCGGACCCCTCGCACCCCAAGCACTTCATCACGGAGCCGGGGATGGGCTACCGGTTCGAGAAGTGAGCTGCGCTACGGTCCTGTCGGAGCACCCCGGTACGCTTCAGGTATGACTGCTGTTCCTCGTTCCGAAAAGCCGGCGGGCCGGTTCCGGCGCATGCTCGACCGGCTCTCCTCGTCGCAGGAGGACCTGGAGTCCGAGGAGCTGCGCGAGGACGCGGAGACGGCCGGGTGCACGAAGATCGGTGACTGTCACGACCGACAGATCGTCACCGTAACTGGTACCTTGCGCACGGTCACCTTGCGCCCGCGCGCCGGAGTCCCGGCCCTGGAGGCCGAGCTGTTCGACGGTTCCGCCGCGCTGGACGTGGTGTGGCTCGGCAGGCGCTCCATCGTGGGGATAGAACCGGGGCGCAAGCTGATCGCATCGGGCCGGATCTCGATGAGCCGGGGCCGCCGGGTGCTGTTCAACCCGAAATACGAACTGCGACCCCTTGGACGGGAGTAGCCGGTGACGTCCCTCGACAAGCCGACCCAAGACACCGACCAGACTCGGCCCGACGACGCCCGCGCGGTGACCGAGGCGGCGCTGTTCGAGGCCTTCGGCGGGGTCCGCGGCATGGTCGAGACGGTCCTGCCGGGCCTCCTCTTCGTCGCGATCTTCACGGTCAACAAGAACCTGCACATGGCGGCGATCGCCGCGCTGGCCCTGTCGCTGATCCTGGTCGTCGTCCGGCTGGCGATGAAGGACACCGTCAAGCACGCCTTCAGCGGTGTCTTCGGCGTGGTCTTCGGTGTCGTGTTCGCCATGTTCACCGGCAACGCCAAGGACTTCTACCTCCCCGGCATGCTCTACACGCTGGGCCTGGCGCTGGCCTACATCATCACGACGCTGGCCGGTGTGCCCCTGATCGGCCTCATCCTCGGCCCGGTCTTCAAGGAGAACCTCTCCTGGCGCACCCGCAACCCCGGCCGGAAGAAGGCGTACGCCAAGGCCAGTTGGGCCTGGGGCCTGATCCTGCTCGCCAAGTGCGCGATCCTCTTCCCGCTGTACTGGTGGGCCGACACCACCCAGCTCGGCTGGGTCCTCGTCATCCTGAAGATCCCGCCGTTCCTGCTGGCGGTGTGGCTGACCTGGGTCTTCCTGGCGAAGGCGCCCGCGCCCATCGACGTGTTCGCGGAGATGGAGGCGGAGGAGAAGGCGGCGGAGGAGCGGAAGGCCGCTGCGGAGGCGGCCGGCGGCCGGCACCGCCGGGAGGGCTGAGCCGGTACCAGGGGAGGGTGAGCCGGTACTGGGGAGGCTGAGCGGCTCCCCCGAGGGGCAGGCAGGCCGCGCTGAGCCGGGGCCGCGGAGGGTACGCCGGCATCGCTGGGAGGGCCAGGCGAACTCCCCGAGAGGCTGGGCGCCGCCCGGCAGGCTGGTCCGGGATCGCTGAGAGAGTCAGACACGCTTCGCCCGGACTGCTGGAGCCGGGGCCGCCGGGAGGCTGGGCCGGCACCGCGGGTGGGCCAGACGGGCCCCCAGGAGAGTCAGGCAATCCACGGGCATTCTCCGCCGGGAGGCTGGGCCGGCACCCCGCCGGGCCAGACGGGCTCCCCGGGAGGCTGGGCCGGCTCCGCCGGGAAGGGGCAGGCAAGCTCCGCCAGGAGGCTGGGCGGGCTCCGCCAAGTGGGCCGGCGAACCCCGGAGGTCAGACGCAGGGACGTTCAGGGACGACGAAGGGCGCCCTCGGGGACAAGGGCGCCCTTCGTTCGTGGGGTCAGTCCTCCCGGCGCACCGACAGCAGGTCCTCCAGCTGCTCCTCCCGGGCCTGCGCGGCCACGAAGAGGAGTTCGTCGCCCGGCTCCAGGGAGTCCTCCTTGGAGGGGGTCAGCACGCGGGTGCCGCGGATGATCGTGACCAGGGAGGTGTCCTCCGGCCACTGCACGTCCCCGACCTGGGTGCCGGCCAGGGCCGACTCCTCGGGCAGGGTCAGCTCGACGAGGTTCGCGTCGCCGTGGCTGAAGCGGAGCAGGCGGACCAGGTCGCCGACGCTCACCGCCTCCTCGACCAGGGCGGACATCAGGCGCGGGGTGGAGACGGCGACGTCGACGCCCCAGGCCTCGTTGAACAGCCACTCGTTCTTGGGGTTGTTCACCCGGGCCACAACGCGCGGAACGCCGTACTCCGTCTTGGCGAGCAGCGAGACGACCAGGTTCACCTTGTCGTCGCCGGTCGCGGCGATCACGACGTTGCAGCGCTGCAGCGCCGCCTCGTCCAGGGAGGTGATCTCGCAGGCGTCGGCGAGCAGCCACTCCGCCTGCGGGACGCGCTCGACCGAGATGGCGGTCGGCGCCTTGTCGATCAGCAGGACCTCGTGGCCGTTCTCCAGCAGCTCGCCCGCGATCGAGCGGCCGACGGCCCCGGCCCCGGCAATGGCGACCCTCATCAGTGACCGCCCTCCTCTTCCGGGCCACCGGCGAACGCCGCCTCGACCTTGTCCACGTCGTCCGTCCGCATCATCACGTGCACGAGGTCGCCCTCCTGCAGCACCGTCTGCGAGGTGGGCAGGATCGCCTCGCCCAGGCGGGTCAGAAACGCCACCCGGACACCCGTCTCCTCCTGCAACTTGCTGATCTTGTGGCCGACCCACTTCGGGGAGGCGTGCACCTCGGCCAGCTGCACCCCGCCGGTGGGATCGCGCCACAGCGGCTCGGCCCCGGAGGGCAGCAGCCGGCGCAGCATCTGGTCGGCGGTCCAGCGCACCGTGGCCACGGTGGGGATGCCCAGGCGCTGGTAGACCTCGGCGCGGCGGGGGTCGTAGATGCGGGCGGCCACGTTCTCCACGCCGAACATCTCGCGGGCCACGCGCGCGGAGATGATGTTGGAGTTGTCGCCGCTGGAGACGGCGGCGAAGGCGCCGGCCTCCTCGATGCCCGCCTCGCGCAGGGTGTCCTGGTCGAAGCCGACGCCGGTGACCCGGCGGCCCCCGAATCCCGGGCCCAGCCGACGGAAGGCGGTGGGGTCCTGGTCGATCACGGCGACCGTGTGTCCCTGTTGCTCCAGGGTCTGGGCAAGAGCGGAACCCACTCTTCCGCAGCCCATGATGACGATGTGCACGACCGTCCTTCCGGTGTCCAAAAGCTACTGCTCAGCATCAGGGTCTCAGACCGACGCCCAAAGCTACACACGGGCGCCACGCGGGGGGCACCCCTGTGCCGCGGGCGGTGGCGGGAGCCGTCGGCGAGTGATGCTGCGCACGCTGCACAGGGTCAGGATTCCGAGGCCGCCGAGGGCGAGCAGCGCCCCGATCAGCTCCGCGGTCGCGGGCATGGAACCTCCGAAGTGCGATGACAGACGGGGTTTGCCATCTAGGCACGGCGGGCACACGAAGCACGGATTCCGTAGTTCCGTGCGCCCCCGATTTCACTCGTGAGGCAGATCCAGCACGCCGGGTGGGCGGGTGCCTGTTCGAAGGCTTACGATCCTCTCTCGTGTCCAAACTGACCGACGTGCCCAAACGGATCCTGATCGGGCGCGCACTGCGCAGTGACCGGCTGGGCGAAACGCTCCTGCCGAAGCGCATCGCACTCCCCGTCTTCGCTTCCGACCCGCTGTCCTCCGTCGCCTACGCGCCGGGGGAGGTCCTGCTGGTCCTGTCCATCGCGGGCGTGTCGGCGTACCACTTCAGCCCCTGGATCGCCGTCGCGGTCGTCGTGCTGATGTTCACCGTGGTCGCCTCCTACCGGCAGAACGTGCACGCCTACCCGAGCGGCGGCGGCGACTACGAGGTCGCGACCACCAACCTCGGCCCCAAGGCCGGCCTCACCGTGGCCAGCGCGCTGCTCGTGGACTACGTCCTCACCGTCGCCGTCTCCATCTCCTCCGGCATCGAGAACCTCGGCTCCGCGATCCCCTTCGTGGTCGAGCACAAGGTGTTCTGCGCCGCCGCCGTCATCGTGCTGCTGACACTGATGAACCTGCGGGGCGTGAAGGAGTCCGGCAAGCTCTTCGCGATCCCGACGTACGTGTTCGTCGGCGGCGTCTTCATCATGATCGCGTGGGGCGCCTTCCGCGGCCTGGTCCTCGGGGACACCATGCGGGCGCCGACGGCGGCCTACCACATCAAGGCCGAGCACCAGGGGCTGGCGGGCTTCGCGCTCGTCTTCCTGCTGCTGCGCGCCTTCTCCTCCGGCTGTGCCGCCCTCACCGGCGTCGAGGCCATCTCCAACGGCGTGCCCGCCTTCCGCAAGCCCAAGTCGAAGAACGCGGCCACCACGCTCGCCATGATGGGCCTGCTCGCTGTCACCATGTTCTGCGGCATCATCGTGCTCGCCATGACCACCAAGGTCCGCATGGCCGAGAGGCCGGCCACCGACCTGCTGCACAACGGCGTCCCGCTCGGCTCCGGCTACGTCCAGAACCCGGTGATCTCCCAGGTCGCCGAGGCGGTCTTCGGCAAGGGCAGCTTCCTGTTCGTGCTGCTCGCCGCCGCCACCGCGCTCGTCCTGTTCCTGGCCGCCAACACGGCGTACAACGGCTTCCCGCTGCTCGGCTCGATCCTCGCCCAGGACCGCTACCTGCCGCGCCAGCTGCACACCCGCGGCGACCGGCTCGCCTTCTCCAACGGCATCGTGCTGCTCGCCGGCGCGGCGATGCTGCTGGTGTTCATCTACGGCGCCGACTCCACCCGCCTGATCCAGCTGTACATCGTCGGCGTGTTCGTGTCCTTCACGCTCAGCCAGACCGGCATGGTCCGGCACTGGAACCGCCACCTCGCGGTGGAGAGGGACCCGGCCAAGCGCAGCCACATGATCCGCTCCCGCGCGATCAACGCGTTCGGCGCCTTCTTCACCGGCCTGGTGCTCGTCGTCGTCCTGGTCACCAAGTTCACGCACGGCGCCTGGGTGGCCCTGCTCGGCATGTGCATCTTCTACGCGACGATGACCGCCATCCGGAAGCACTACGACCGGGTCGCCGAGGAGATCGCCGCGCCCGAGGGCCCGAGCGACGACATGGTCCGCCCGTCCCGCGTCCACTCGGTCGTGCTCATCTCCAAGATCCACCGCCCCACCCTGCGCGCCCTGGCCTACGCCAAGCTGATGCGCTCGGACACCCTGGAGGCGCTGACCGTCAACGTCGACCCGGCCGAGACGAAGGCGCTGCGCGAGGAGTGGGAGCGGCGCGGGATCGACGTACCGCTCAAGGTCCTGGACTCGCCGTACCGCGAGATCACGCGGCCGATCATCGAGTACGTCAAGAGCCTGCGCAAGGAGTCCCCGCGCGACGCGGTCTCCGTGATCATCCCCGAGTACGTGGTCGGCCACTGGTACGAGCACCTGCTGCACAACCAGAGCGCGCTGCGCCTCAAGGGCCGCCTGCTGTTCACGCCCGGCGTGATGGTCACCTCCGTCCCCTACCAGCTGCAGTCCTCCGAGGCCGCCCGCGCCCGCGCCCGCAAGCGGCAGGAGTGGAACGCACCGGGCGCCGTCCGGCGCGGTCCGGCGGTGGAACGACCGAAGGAGCCGTCGGGCAAGGAGTGAGGTTAGGGGCGGGGCGGATGACGCCTCGCCGCGAGGACTGACGTGGGCTGACGGAGTAGCTGAAGGAGTAGCGCCCGTGGGGCCCTCGGGCGAGGTCCGAGGGCAGGCGGGAAGGCCGTAGACTGGTGGGCTGTTGTCGGGCCCGCCGGTGTGCGGGCCGCACCCGCTGTCGATCTGGAGTCACCCCACCATGCCCGCAGAACCGAAGAAGTCGCTGGTGGGGGAGGAGTACGAGGTCGAGATCGGCCCCGTCGCCCACGGCGGCCACTGCATCGCCCGCACGTCCGAGGGACAGGTGCTGTTCGTCCGGCACGCGCTGCCCGGCGAGCGGGTGGTGGCCAAGGTGACCGAGGGCGAGGAAGGCGCCCGCTTCCTGCGCGCGGACGCCGTGCGCGTCCTGGAGGCGTCCAAGGACCGCATCGAGGCCCCCTGCCCGTTCGCCGGCCCCGGCCGCTGCGGGGGCTGCGACTGGCAGCACGCCAAGCCGGGCGCCCAGCGGCGGCTGAAGGCCGACGTGATCGCCGAACAGCTCCAGCGGCTCGCCGGCCTCACCCCCGAGGAGGCGGGCTGGGACGGCACCGTGGTCCCCGCCGAGGGCGACAAGCTGCCCGCCGGCCAGGTCCCGCAGTGGCGCACCCGCGTCCAGTACGCCGTCGACGCCGAGGGCCACGCCGGTCTGCGCCGGCACCGCTCGCACGAGGTCGAGCGCATCGACCACTGCATGATCGCGGCGGCGGGCGTCAGTGAGCTGGGCATCGAGAAGCGGGACTGGACCGGCATGGAATCGGTCGAGGCGATCGCGGCGACCGGCTCCCAGGACCGCCAGGTGATCCTCACCCCGCGCCCGGGCGCCCGCCTCCCGCTGGTCGAACTGGACCGGCCGGTGTCGGTCCTGCGGGTGGACGAGAAGTCCGGTGGGGTGCACCGCGTCCACGGCCGCCCCTTCGTCCGCGAACGCGCGGACGGCCGTACGCACCGGGTGGGCAACGGCGGTTTCTGGCAGGTGCACCCGAAGGCGGCGGACACGCTCGTCACCGCCGTCATGCAGGGCCTGCTGCCCCGCAAGGGCGAGACGGCCCTGGACCTGTACTGCGGCGTCGGCCTCTTCGCGGGCGCGCTCGCCGACCGGCTCGGTGAGAAGGGCGCCGTCCTCGGCATCGAGTCAGGCAAGCGGGCGGTGGAGGACGCGCGGCACAACCTGGCCGACTTCCCGCGGGTCCGCGTCGAGCAGGGCAAGGTCGAGTCGGTCCTGCCGCGCACCGGCATCACCGAGGTCGACCTGATCGTCCTCGACCCGCCCCGCGCCGGCGCCGGCCGCGACACGGTCGCCCACCTCGCGTCCCTCGGCGCCCGCCGCATCGCCTACGTCGCCTGCGACCCCGCTGCGCTGGCCCGGGACCTGGGGTACTTCCGGGAGGGCGGCTACCGGGTGCGGACGCTTCGGGCGTTCGATCTGTTTCCGATGACGCATCACGTGGAGTGCGTGGCGATTCTGGAGCCCGCTGCGAAGGGGCTGTGACCTGCGGTATCCCCGGGTTGCTCCGGAACGGCCGGGTGCGCTCGACCTGTTTCCCGAAGTGCACCAGGTGAACCACGGCAGATGCGCCGTGCAGGGCACTGACCTGGCGTTCCGCGAGTCGCGCCGAGCGCTGGACGCGCCCCGTCCGGTCCAGGCTCTCCGAGGTGGCAAGTGGTCGTGACGCTCGGCCGACGCTCATTCTGACGGCTTGGCAGGGCTCCTTGCGGGGGTGTGCAGGGAGCCGGCGGGCCACCCCGCCGCCCATCGCCTTGACCCGAGCACGAGTGGCACGATGCCGGCGCCGCTCACCGCGTGGGGGGATGGAACCGTCCTGCGAGGCGGTGCCGCTGCGGGAGGCTCTGCGGTGGCAGCGGGGCCACACCCACGACGCGCCAGCGCGGTGAAGAACGGGTTGGCGAGGTCGTGGACCACAACGGCCGGCACTCGGGAGGCCCAGCCGCGCAACTGCCGGGGGCCTTCGGCGCGTACGCAACCGAGTGATCACCAGCTCACGGATGGACACTGGCTGGGGTACTCCGACCTGGCCCACTATGTGTGGCGCTACTGTTCCGCAGGTCGGCGACGAGCATCTCGAAGCGATGGTGACGTTGCTCCTCGGGGACGAACACGGGCCGGACTGATGTTGCTGACCACGCCGCGCCATCAGGCCGAAGTTCGGGTCAACGGGTGCCGACCCGCCCGGGTAGCCGGCCCCACCCGGGTCAGGCGGCGGACCATGATGCCGATCATCGCCCAGCGAACCATCGTCTCGGAGCGGGCGGGACTGGTCTCGTACTCGCGGGCCAGGCTGCGGTGGGCGGTAAGCCACGAGAAGGTACGTTCCACCGCCCACCGCTTCGACTGGACTTGGAAGCCCCCGTTGGTCGGGGTCCTTGCGAACGATCTCCAACTCGCGGCCGAGCACGGTGGTGGTCCAGTCGACCAGGCGGCCGGCGAAGCCCTGGTCCCCCCAGATCTTCTTGACAGTCGAGGCGGGTCCACAGCAGCGGTCGGCGGGTGCCGCCGCGGTCCTGGACACTGACCGCGACGACGTGCACGGCCAGCAGCAGGCCGAGGGGTGTCGGTGACGATGAACCGCTTGCGGCCCTTGACCTTCTTGCCCGCGTCGAATCCCCTGGTGGCGGCGGGAGACTCACGAGGGCACTGCCAGGGCGACCGTGCGCGTGGGTGCCGAGGTGCAGGGCATGCTCGACCAGTCCCGGGCCGACCAGGTGAGGGCGACGAACCTCAAGACCCACGAGGACTACGAGAAGGCGGCACCAAGCGGTCGGGCTGGGTCGAGTTCGGGGCCATTGCGGGGCCGCGGTGCTCATTCCGCTGGTGACCGATACCGCCAGTGGTGCCGCCGAACAACTCATCGGCCAGATGATTGGCGACGTCTCCGACAACTCGGTGGATGAGCACAAGGAGAAGATGGAGGACCGCACCGGGGAGGAGAAGACCAGGATCTACTCCGCTGGTGAGGGCATGGCCGAGGACACGTGAGGATGCGGACAGTGATCAGTCGTAGATCGGTACGCGGGGGGCTTCTCCCGGCGGCCGTGGCCGGCTCGTTGTTTCTCGGGGCCACGGGTTGTGGAGGGGGCGGAGACGTGGACGGAACTCCGAAAACTCCGAAGGACTACAGGGGCGTCGCGGGGAAACAGCTCTGCGGGGGCGATGCCATGTCCGCCGGCGCGTCCAAGGCACTGAAGGTGATCACGGGGTCGTCGCGGTTCGAGGCGTCGGCGGAGAAGTACACCGTGGCGAAGGCCGCGGCGAGCCTTGCCGGAACGTTCCCGGGCTCCACCGTGCCCAAGGACGCCTGTCGTGTCTACACGCCCATCGGTACGCCGGACTTCGAGCTCAGGATCACCTGGGATCTGGCCGACAACGCCCCGACGGGCCCTTCGGCCCCGCAGTTCACCGAGCTGAAGATGGGGGAGCGGGCCGTGGCTGCGGCGGACAAGGCGTACGTCTTCTTCGCGTGCCGGAGCGACAGGCTGTCCGGCTCGCCGGGAGTGGCCCACATCATCATCGGCGTGGAGCGCGGGGGCATGCCGAAGCCACCCGAGGGCGACGTGGAGACGTTGAAGGACGCCTACGCGACCGTGGCCCATTCCTTCTCGCTGGCCATGGCCGAGGAACTGCGCTGCGAGAAGAACGGCGGGCTTCCCGCGACGCCCGTGCTGAACCCCGCGTAGCCGCTGACGAACGCGGAAACGAGCGTGATCAGGCGGCCCTTCTCTGTCCGCAGGGGCCGTCGACCTCGCGCTCGTCCACGACTTCCCCCCGGTCCGGCTCCCCGTACCGGGCGGTGCGGAGAAGCGTTCCTCGGCGAAGACCGGGTCGGGATCTGCGTCGGTGGCGACCGGCTCGGGTCCTCCGTCCCGGAGGCCACGGGGAAGATCAGGAAGGCCGTCTTCCGCCAGGACCGGGTGCCGCTGGAGGCGCCCGGTTCCGCCTGCTGGAGAACAGGGCCTACGTGTGCCGGTTCCGAGCGCCGGCGGGAGCCGCTTCGGTCACACCGGTGTGGGGTGGGTGAGGAGCGTGCGCACCGTTCGTGCCACCGCCGGCAGCTGGGTGTCGAGGTAGAAGTGGCCGCCGTCGAAGGTGAGGAGGTCACCCGGCCGGGTGGAGTGGGCGAGCCAGCCGCGGGCGTCGTCGACCGTGACGACCGGGTCGGCGGTGCCGACCATGACGGTCAGGGGGATGTCGAGGGGCGGTCCCGGCAGCCAGCGGTAGCGTCCGAGGGCCCTGTAGTCGGCGCGGAGGGTGGGCATCACCATCTCCAGGAGTTCCGGGTCGTCCAGGACCCTGCTGCCCGTGCCGCCCAGGCGGCGGATCTCGGCGATCAGGGCCGCGTCGCCCTCCAGGCGGTCGCCGGCCCGGGGCCGCGTGCTCGGCGCGCCCCGCCCGGAGAGGATCAGACGCAGCGGGGTGGCCAGGTCGAACTCGGTGAGGGCGCGGGCCGTTTCGTAGGCGACGACCGCGCCCATGCTGTGGCCGAAGAACGCGTACGGGCGTCGCGGGGCCCGGGCCAGTTCCTCGGCGACGGCACGCGCCAGATGGGTGAGGGAGGTCAGCGCGGGCTCCAGCCGGCGGTCCTGGCGCCCCGGGTACTGGACGGCCACCACGTCGATGTCGGGGGCCAGGGCCCGGGTCAGGCCCAGGTAGGCGCTGGCCGCGCCGCCCGCGTGCGGGAAGCAGACGAGCTGCAGTTCGCTGTCCTTGGAGCTCGCGAACCGCCTGAACCAGCGGCTCTCCACTGTGGACATGTCGGTTCCAATCCAGCGGCTGCCGCGCCTCGCCGGGCGGGCGAGGCGCGGCAGCCGCTTGTCGTCGTGAACGGCTGGGAGGATGGCCAGGGTTCAGGCCGAGAGGGGCGCGTCCGCCTGGGCCGGCGGGAAGAAGCCGGCCTCCGTGAAGAAGGTGACGTACCGCCGGAACAGGTCGACCGTCATCTCCGGGCACTCGATCCCGGTGTCCTTCAGCGCCTGTTCGGCCAGGCTCGTGTCGACCGGCGGGTAGAAGGTCCCGTCGCCCTTCGCCAGCATCTCGAACGCCTCCAGCAGCGGAAGCATCACATTGTCGGAGTCCGACCTCACGAGGGCACTCCAGGAGTCCCAGTCCAGCTCCTGAAGGACGTGACCCCGGGCCCGCAGCTCGGTGACGAACTCGGCGAAGGTCATGTGGCTCTGGTTGTAGAGGTGGAAGGTGCCCGGACCGGTCCGGCCCGACAGTGACAGGGCGACCACCGCGGAGCTGACGTAGTCCACGGGCGTGAGCGGGACGGTGGCGTCCAGGCCGGCCGGGACGGCTCCGGCCTGGATCAGTCCGCGCAGGCTCAGCCAGACGAAGTCACGCGTCTGGCAGGCGCCGTGGACCGTGTCGCCCGAGACGACGTCCACGCGGTAGACGGACACCGGCAGACCCCGGTCGCGGGCGATGCCGATGACCTGCTCGGCGACCCACTTGCTGCGCAGGTAGCCGCTGGGCAGCGCCTCGGCGGGCCCGGTGGGGTCGTCCACCCCCAGCGGCCGGCCCCCCGGGCCCTCGCCCGCGAAGACCCCGATGGTGGACAGGTGGTGCACCGGTACGGTGCGGTGCCGTGCCGCCAGCCGCAGCACCTCCTGCGTACCGCCTACGTTCGCCGCCTTCAGGGTGCCGAACGGGTGCAGCCAGTGCACCTGGGCGCCGCCGTGGTAGACGACGTCGACGGTGCGGGCCAGGTCGTCGAACTCCTCCTCGCTCAGGCCGAACCTGGGCTCGGCGAGGTCACCGACGACCACCTTGATCCGGGCGGGGTCCACCTCGTCCCAGACGCGGTAGTACCGCAGGTTCTCCCGCAGCCGCCGCAGGCCGTCGGCCGCGTCGCGCGCGCGGACGAGGCAGTGCAGGGTCCCCCGGGTGGAGCGCGACAGGTCGCGCAGCAGGAACGCGCCGAGGAAGCCGGTGGCACCGGTCAGGAACACGTGCGCCGGGTCGTCCACCTGGTGGACGACCTCGGCGGCGGGCCGGATCGCCTCGTCCAGGCGGATCTCCGCCGCGTAGTCCTCCACCTGCCGGCCGGCCGCGCCCGTGCCGTCGCCCGCGCCGCCCACCAGGGCGGTCCGCAGGAAATCCGCCAGGGCGCGCGGGTTGGGGTGGTCGAAGACCAGGGTGCCGGGCAGGCGCAGGTCCAGCTCCGTGGCGAGGTGGTTGCGCAGTTCCACCGCGGTGAGCGAGTCGAACCCGAGCCCGGTGAAGGCCTGTTCCACGTCGATGGACGACGGGTCGCCGTGGCCGAGGACCGCCGCCGTGGCGGCGAGCACCACGTCCAGGACGAGGGCGAGCTGTTCGCGTTCACCGGCCGCGGCCAGGCGCCGCGCCAGGTCGCCCGCCGTGCGCTCGGAGTTGTTGGCGGCGCGCCGCACCGGCCTGCGCACCAGGGAGGCGAGCAGCGGCGGCACCTGCGCGGGGCGCTCCCGCATCGCGGCGAGGTCCAGCGGCGTGACGACAGGGGCGGACAGGGGCAGGGCGAGGGCGGCGTCCAGCAGCCGGGGGCCCTGCTCCGGCGAGATGACTCCGAACCCGGCGCGGGTGATGCGGGCGATGTCGGCCTCGTCGAGGTCGCCGGTGATGCCGGTGGCCTGGCCCCACAGCCCCCAGGCCACCGAGGTGGCGGGCAGGCCCCGGGCGGCGCGCAGGGCGGCGAGTCCGTCCAGGAAGGCGTTGGCCGCCGCGTAGTTGCCCTGGCCGGCGCCGCCGATGACCCCCGCGATGGAGGAGAACAGGACGAAGGCGGACAGGTCCAGCTCCTCGGTCAGTTCGTGCAGGTGCCAGGCCGCGTCGGCCTTCGGCGCGAACACGGTGTCGAGGCGCTCCGGGGTGAGGTCGGTGACCAGTCCGTCGTCGATGACACCGGCCAGGTGCAGGACGCCGGTCAGCGGGTGCTCGGCGGGCACGGCGTCCAGGACGGCGGCCAGCGCGGCGCGGTCGGCGATGTCCGCGGCGACGACGGTCGCCGTGGCACCCAGCGCGGCCAGTTCGGCCCGCAGTTCCTCGGCACCCGGCGCGGCAGGGCCCCGGCGACTGACCAGCAGCAGATGCCGCACCCCGTGCTCGCGCGCCAGATGGCGGGCGAACAGGGCGCCCAGGCTGCCGGTGCCACCGGTGATCAGGACCGTGCCCTCGGGGTTCCAGGGAGGGGCGCCGTCCGTTCCGGCGCGGGGGGCGCGGACCACGCTCGGCAGCAGGACGCGGCCGTCGCGGATCGCGGCCTGGGCGGCTCCGGAGGCGACCACCGCGGACAGGGGGCCCGCGAGGGCGTCGGGGTCGTCCGTGTCGGCGTCCACGAGGACGATCCGGTTCGGGGACTCCGACTGCGCCGAGCGCAGCAGACCCCAGTCGGCCGAGCCGGCCGGGCCGAGGGACGTCTCGTCGCCGGTCGCCACACCGCCTCGGGTCACCACGACCAGGGGCACGGCGCCCGGCCGGTCGTCGGCCAGCCACCGCTGGACGAGTCCGAGGGTGGCGTGGGTGTGCGCGTGCACGGCGGCCACGACGTCCGCGCCCCGCGGGTCGACGCCGGGCCGGAACACCACGACCGCGTCGGCTTGGCCGCGTTCGGCCCGCCTGATCGCCTCGTCCAGGCCGAGACGGCCGGCTCCCTCACCGGCGGGGGCGGCCGTGAGGCGGTCGAAGTCCTCGCCGACGACGGCGAGGGCGGGCGCGGTGAGCGACGCGGGCGGCGGCGTGACCCGCCAGCGCACGTGGAACAACGCGTCGGCGTCCCGGGCCACGGCTTCGCGCACCCGGCCGGCGTCCACCGTGCGGCGGGTGACGGCCTGGGCGTAGGCCACGGGCTGGCCGGAGCGGTCGGCGAGACGCACGGCGACCGTGTGCTCGCCCGTCCGGACGAGATGGGCGCGCAGGGCGGTGGCCCCGGTGGCGTACAGCTGGAAACCGCTCCACTCGACGGCGAGCGTCTCCTCGTCCCGTTCCGCGTGCGGGCCCGTGAGCCCCCCGACGTACAGGGCCGAGCGCAGCAGCGCCGGATGCAGGCCGAAGTCGGCGGCCTCGCCGTGCAGCGCCTCGTCGAGGGCGACCTCGGCGAACACCTCGTCGCCGAGCCGCCAGGCGGCGGTGACGCCGTGGGCCGTGTCCGTGTCATCGAGGGCGAGCGCGGCGGCCTCGGGTGGCGGCCAGGCGACCGGGCCGAACGGCGCCTTCGCGCTGCCGTGGCCCAGCCGCCCCCGCGCGTACACCGTCCACGGCAGGTCGCCGCCGTCGGGGCGGGCGTGCAGGGTGAAGGCCCGCGCCAGGTGCGCGTCCGCTTCCTCGACGGACAGCTGGAGCTGGAGCCGGCCGTCCTCGGGCAGCACCGGTGGCAACTCCAGGACCAGTGACTCCACGGCGCCCGTGCCGAGTTCGTCACCAGCGCGCACGAGGGCGTCCACCAGCGCCTCCGGCGGCAGCGCGGTCTTCCCGAGGAGGGTGTGGCGGGTCAGCCACGGGTGGCTGCGCACCGAGACACGGCCGGTGAACAGCGCGCCCCGGCCGTCCGCGTGTTCCACCTGTGCGCCGAGGAGCGGGTGCCCGCCCGGCCGGACACCGAGGCCGGCGGCATCCGCCGCACCGGCGACGGGCTTGATCCAGTAGCGCTCGTGCTGGAAGGCGTAGGTGGGCAGGGGCGACTCGGTGCGGCGGGCGCCGGTGCCGGCGAAGAGGGCCGCCCAGTCCACTCGGACGCCGTGGCTGTGCAGGGCTCCGACGGCCTGGACGAGGCTCCGGCTTTCGTCGTGGTCGCGGCGCAGGAGGGGGATGGCGGTGGCGTCTTCGATGGTGTCCTGGGTGAGGGCGGTGAGGACGGCGTCGGGGCCGATTTCCAGGAAGACGCCTGCTCCGGCTTCGCGCAGGGTGGTGAGTGCGTCGGTGAAGCGTACGGTGTGGCGGATCTGGTCGGCCCAGTAGTGGGGGTTGGCGAGTTCGTCGGGGGTGGTGGGGCGTCCGGTGAGGGTGGATATCAGGGGGATGCGGGGCGGGTGGTAGGTGAGGGTGGCGGCGACTTGGCGGAACTCGTCGAGGACGGTGTCCATGTGGGGGGAGTGGAAGGCGTGGGAGACGGTCAGGCGTACGGTTTTGCGGCCCTGTCGGCGCCAGTGGGTCATCTGGTGTTCGACGGCCTGGGTGTCGCCGGAGATGACGGTGGACCGTGGTGAGTTGACCGCGGCGATCGCGATCGTCCCGGGTGTGTCGGTGAGGGTGGCGGTGACTTCGTTCTCGTCGGCCTGGAGGGCGGCCATGGCGCCGCCCTCCGGGGCGGTCTGCATGAGTCGTCCTCGTGCGGCGACGAGTCGTGCGGCGTCGTCGAGTGAGAGGACGCCTGCGGCGTGGGCGGCGGCGAGTTCGCCGATGGAGTGGCCGGTGACGTAGTCGGGGGTGATGCCCCAGGTCTGGAGGAGCCGGAAGAGTGCGACTTCGACGGCGAAGAGTGCGGGCTGGGTGTATTCGGTGCGGTCGAGGTCTTTGCCGGTGGTGATGATGTCGCTGAGGGGGCGGGGCAGGTGGGGGTCGAGTGCTGCGACGACTTCGTCGAATGCGGTGGCGTATGCGGGGAAGGCCGCGTAGAGCTGTCGGCCCATGCCGAGGCGTTGCGCGCCCTGACCGGTGAACAGGAACGCTGTCCCGCTCGGGCGGGTGGCCTGGGACGGCTGGACACCGCCGCCCTCTGCCAACTGCCGTGCGCCGTCGATGAGTTCCTCGCGGTCGGCGCCGGTCACGACGGCGCGGTGCTCGAACGCCGCCCGCTCCGTCGCCAGTGAGAGAGCGACGTCCTGGGCCGCCAGCTCGGGGTGGTCTTCCAGGTGCGCCACCAGCCGCGCCGCCTGGTCGCGGACCGCCTGCACGCTCTTGCCCGACAACACCCAGGGAACCACGGGGAGGGCGGACCCGGCCGGGTCCGCGTCCGGGGCGTCCTCGGCGGGGGCCTGCTCGACGATGACGTGGGCGTTGGTGCCGCTCACGCCGAAGGCGGAGACGCCCGCGCGGCGCGGCCGGCCCTCGACCGCCGGCCACTCCCGCGCCTCGGTCAGCAGCTCCACCGCACCCGCGTCCCAGTCGACATGGCTGGACGGCTTCCGCACGTGCAGCGTTCGCGGGAGGATGCCGTGCCGCATGGCCTGGATCATCTTGATCACACCGCCCACGCCGGCGGCGGCGACCGAGTGTCCGATGTTCGACTTGAGCGAGCCGAGGTAGAGGGGGCGCCCCTCCGGCCGCTCCTGGCCGTAGGTGGCGAGCAGCGCGTGGGCCTCGATGGGGTCGCCGAGGCGGGTGCCCGTGCCGTGCGCCTCCACGGCGTCCACGTCGCTCGGGCGCAGGCCGGCGTTGGCCAGGGCCTGTCGGATGACGCGTTCCTGGGAGGGGCCGTTGGGTGCGGTCAGGCCGTTGCTGGCGCCGTCCTGGTTCACCGCCGTACCCCGGATCACCGCCAGCACCCGGTGGCCGTTCTTCCGCGCGTCGGAGAGTTTCTCGACCACGAGCATGCCGACACCCTCGGACCAGCCGGTGCCGTCGGCGTCGTCGGAGAAGGACTTGCAGCGGCCGTCGGCGGACAGGCCGCGCTGGCGGGAGAAGTCCACGAAGCCGCTCGGGGAACCGGAGACGGTGACACCGCCCGCGAGGGCGAGCGTGGACTCGCCCGAGCGCAGCGACTGCACGGCCATGTGCAGGGCCACGAGGGAGGAGGAGCACGCCGTGTCCACGGAGACGGCCGGGCCCTCCAGGCCGAAGGTGTAGGCGATCCGGCCGGAGGCCACGCTGGAGAGCTTGCTCGTCATGAGGTAGCCCTCCAGCTCCTCGGGGCCTTCGCGGTCGAGGTAGCTCTGCTCCACGAGGCCGGCGAACACGCCGGTGCGGCTGCCCCTGAGGGCGGCCGGGTCGAGGCCGGCGCTCTCCAGCGCCTCCCACGCGGTCTCCAGCAGGACGCGCTGCTGCGGGTCCATGCCCAGGGCCTCGCGCGGCGAGATGCCGAAGAAGGCCGCGTCGAACTCGGCCGCCCCGTCCAGGAAGCCGCCCTCGCGGGTGTAGGACTTGCCCGCTCTGCCGGGCTCCGGGTCGTACAGGCCCTCGATGTCCCAGCCGCGGTCGGTGGGCCAGGGCGTGATGCCGTCCACCCCGTCGGCGACGAGCCTCCACAGCTCTGCGGGCGAGGTCACCCCGCCCGGGTAACGGCACGCCATGCCGATGACGGCGACGGGCTCCTGCCGGCCGCCTTCCAGCTCAGTGATCCGCTGCTTGGCCTTGTGCAGGTCGGCGGTCACCCACTTCAGGTACTCGACCAGCTTCTCCTCGTTGGTCTGCTGGTCGGTCCGTCCCTTGGCGGCGGGGGTCTGCTGGGCCCGGTCGTTGGACTCGGTAGCCATGCTGGTTCGTTTCTCCTCGGTCCGGGCGGGAGCGCCACGGGGGCGCTCCCGCCGAGGTTCAGTTGGCGGAACGGCCGAGCTGGTTGTCGATGAAGGCGAAGAGGTCGTCCGCCGTGGCGGCCTCGATGGACCCGGTGACGTCCGACGCGTCGTCCCCGGGCGTGTCCGCCACCGTGATCCGGGCCAGCAACTCCTTCAGTCGGGCGGCGACCGCGGAGCGGGTCTCCTCGTCGTCGGGGGCGTCCGCGCCGAGCAGCGCCGCCTCCAGGCGGTCCAGCTCCGCCAGGGCGGAGGTCCCGCCCGGCGCGTCGCCCAGGTCCAGCCGGCCCAGCAGGTGGGCGGCGAGCGCCTCGGGGTTCGGGTGGTCGAAGACCAGAGTCGAGGGCAGCCGCAGCCCGGTGGCGGCCGTCAGCCGGTTGCGCAGGTCGACGGCGGTCAGCGAGTCGAAGCCGAGGTCCTGGAAGGCCCGCTCGGCGGCGACCTGGTGGGCTCCGGCGTGGCCGAGCGCCGCCGCGACCTCGCCGCGCACCAGGTCGAGCACCACGGGCCCGCGCTCCCCGGCCGGCAGGGCGGCCAGCCGTTCCCGCAGCGGCACCCGGTCGGTCGCGGTGCCCGTGGCGTCCGCGCCCTGCGCGGCGCCCCGCCGGCCCGGCACGGGAACCAGGTCGCGCAGCGCGGCCGGTACCCGGCCGTGCGCCCGCAGTGCCGCGAGGTCCAGCGGCAGGGCCACCAGCTGGGCCGCGCCGTCCGCGACCGCCGCGTCGAGCAGGCCGAGGCCCTCCTGGGCGGGGATGAGCCGGAAGCCCTCCCTGGTGTAGCGCTTGTGGCCCGCTTCGCCGAGACCGGCGTTGATGCCGCCGCCGATCTCCGCGGGGTCCCACAGGCCCCAGCCGATCGCGGTGGCCGCGAGGCCCTGCGCGGCACGCAGTCCTGCCAGTGCGTCGACGAACGCGTTGGCGGCGGCGTAGTTGGCCTGCCCCGGTCCGCCGAGGACGCCCACGCTCGACGAGAACAGGACGAAGGCGGACAGGTCCCGGTCCCGTGTCAGCTCGTGCAGGTGCCAGGCCGCGTCGGCCTTGGCCGCGAGGACCCCGGCCAGGTTCGGTCCGGTCAGGTCGGCGATCAGCCCGTTGTCGAGGACGCCCGCCGTGTGGACCACCGCGGTGAGGGGGTGCTCGGCGGGGATGCCGTCCAGGACGGCCGCGAGCGCGGCACGGTCGCCGGCGTCGCAGGCCGTGACGGTGACCGCGGCACCCGCCTCGGCCAGCTCCTTGACCAGGGTCTCGGCGCCCGGGGCGGCCGTGCCCTCGCGGCTGAGCAGGAGCAGGCGCCGTACGCCGTGCTCGGCCACCAGACGGCGGGCCACCAGAGCGCCGAGCGCCCCGGTACCGCCGGTGATCAGAACCGTCCCCTCGGGGGACCGGGCGAAGCCGGAGACGGACGACGGGTCGGTGGCGGATCGAGCGGGGACGGCCGGGTCGGCAGCGTGCCGAGCGGGGACGGACGGGTCGGCGTAGGGAGCGGGGACGGCCGGCGCGGCGGAACCGCTGCGGCGCAGGCGCGGCACGCGGATCCCGGCGTCGCGTACGGCGGCCTCCGGCTCGCCCGCGGCGACGACCGCCGACAGCAGCGCGTCGAGCTCCTCCGGCGCGCCCTCGCCACCCGCCGGCCGCTCCTGGTCGAGGAGGAAGATCCGGCCGGGCGCCTCGGCCTGCGCCGAACGCAGCAGGCCCCGGACCGCGGCACCGGCCAGGTCGGTGACCTCCTCGGCGCCGACGGCGACGGCACCGCGGGTGACCACGGCCAGCGGGACGTTCCCGAGCCGCTCGTCGGCCAGATACGCCTGCACCAAGGAGAGGGCGTCACGGGTGCGCCGGTGCAGGGCGTCGAGCACGTCGGTGCCCGACTCGCCGTGAGCCCGCACGCGCAGGCCGTCGACGAGAGCACCCGCCGCGATGGCCTCCGCCGCCTCGGAGAGGGTCGAGTAGGCGGTGCCGGTGCCCTCGCCCTCGTCCGGGCCCACGACGGCCCAGCGCAGTGGGGTCTCGGCCGCCGGCAGCTCGGCGGTGCCCCACTCCGTGCGGTACAGCGGCAGGGCCGCCCTGCCGGCGGCGGCGAACCGCTCGTACGGCACCTCCCGGAAGACCAGCCGGCCCACGGTGAGCACCGGTTCGCCGGCGGCGTCGGTCAGCCGGACGGCCACGGTGCGCTCGTCGACGGCCCGCCACTGGACACGGACGACCGTGGCACCGCTCGCGTGCAGCCGCACACCGTGCCACTCGGCGGGGACGAGCACGGAGCCCGGCCCGGCCGGGGAGACCGCGCCGGCCCGCTCCGCCGCACGAAGGGCCGCCTCCAGCAGCTCCGGGTGCAGTCCGTAGCGGACGGCGTCCGGCAGCAGCTCGTCGGCGAGCGCCACTTCCGTACCGCTGTCGTCACCGGCGGGATCCACCGGCTGGGCGGCGGCGGCCAGGGTGCCGTCCGCGTACGCGGTCCAGCGAGCGCCCTCGTCGGCCGGCCGGGCGTACAGGGTGAAGGCACGCCGGCCCGGGTCGCCGGTGCCGGCGACAGCGAGCTGGATCTCGGTCTCGGTCAACGGGGCGAGCACGAGCGGGGTGTGCACGGTGAGGGAGTCGAGCGTGCCGAGGCCCAGCTCGTCACCGCCGCGTACGACGAGGTCCACGAGCGCGGCGGCGGGCAGGACGGGGGCGTCCAGGACGGTGTGCGCCTCCAGCCACGGAAGTGTCCCGACGGAGATCCGGCCGGTGAACAACACCTCCTCACCGCCCGCCGGTTCGACCTTGGCGGCAAGCAGGGGATGACCGAGCGCATCCCGTCCGAGCCCCTCGCCGCCCGGGACGGCGTCCTTGCGCTCCAGCCAGTAGCGCTCGCGCTGGAAGGCGTAGGTGGGCAGGGGTGCCGGGGCCGTGGTCGCCGGACGCAGGTAGGCCGACCAGTCGACCGGCACGCCTGTGGCGTAGGCCTGGGCGATGCCCGAGACCAGGGTCCGGGTCTCGTCGTGGTCGCGGCGCAGCAGGGGGATGGCGGTGGCGTCTTCGACGGTGTCCCGGGCGAGGGCGGTCAGGACGGCGTCCGGGCCGATTTCCAGGAAGACGCCTACTCCGGCTTCGCGCAGGGTGGTGAGTGCGTCGGCGAACCGTACGGCGCCGCGGATCTGGTCGGCCCAGTAGTGGGGGTTGGCGAGTTCGTCGGCGGTGGTGAGGCGTCCGGTGAGCGTCGACACCAGGGGGATGCGGGGTGGGTGGTAGGTGAGGGTGGCGGCGACTTGGCGGAACTCGTCGAGGACGGTGTCCATGTGGGGGGAGTGGAAAGCGTGGGAGACGGTCAGGAGCCTGACCCTGGCGCCCTTGGCCCGCCAGTCCTCGATGACCTCGGTGACGACGTCCTCGTCACCGGAGATCACCGTGGCCCGCGGACCGTTGACGGCGGCGACGGCCACACGCTGGGCGCCGTGCGGGAGGAGGGAGGCGGTGACCTCGTCCTCGCCCGCCTGGATGGCGGCCATGGCGCCGCCCTCGGGGGCGGTCTGCATCAGCCGTCCCCGTGCGGCGACCAGTCGTGCGGCGTCGTCCAGTGAGAACACACCTGCGGCGTGGGCGGCGGCGAGTTCGCCGATGGAGTGGCCGGTGACGTAGTCGGGGGTGATGCCCCAGGTCTGGAGGAGCCGGAACAGCGCGACTTCGACGGCGAAGAGTGCGGGCTGGGTGTATTCGGTGCGGTCGAGGTCCTTGCCGGTGGTGATGACCTCGCTGAGGGGGCGGGGCAGGTGGGGGTCGAGTGCTGCGGCGACCTCGTCGAATGCGGTGGCGAACGTCGGGAAGGCCGCGTAGAGCTGTCGGCCCATGCCGAGGCGTTGCGCGCCTTGACCGGTGAAGAGGAACGCGGTCCCGCTCGGGCGGGTGGCCTGGGACGGCTGGACACCATCACCCTGTGCCAACGCGCGTACGGCTTGGACGAGTTCCTCGCGGTCGGCGCCGGTCACCACGGCCCGGTGCTCGAACGCCGCCCGCCCCGTCGCCAGCGTGAGAGCGACGTCCTGGGCCGCCAGCTCGGGGTGGTCTTCCAGGTGCGCCACCAGCCGCGCCGCCTGGTCGCGCAGCGCCCGCACGCTCTTGCCCGACAACGCCCAGGGAATGAACGGCAGTTCGGTGCGCTCGGTCGCCTCCTGCTCCTCGGTGGCCGCCGGGGGTTCCTCGATGATGACGTGGGCGTTGGTGCCGCTGATGCCGAAGGAGGAGACGCCGGCGCGGCGGGGCCGGCCGTCGGTCGTGGGCCATTGCCGTGCCTCGGTCAGCAGGTGGACGGCACCGGCGTCCCAGTCGACGTGGCTGGACGGCTTCTCCACGTGCAGTGTCCGCGGGAGCACCCTGTGGTGCATGGCCTGGATCATCTTGATGACGCCGCCGACGCCGGCGGCTGCTTGTGAGTGGCCGATGTTCGATTTGAGTGAGCCGAGGTAGAGGGGGTGTTCGGTGGTCCGGTCGCGTCCGTAGGTGGCGAGCAGTGCCTGGGCCTCGATGGGGTCGCCGAGGCGGGTGCCGGTGCCGTGTGCTTCGACGGCGTCCACGTCGCTGGGGTGCAGGCCGGCGTTGGCGAGGGCCTGTCGGATGACGCGTTCCTGGGAGGGGCCGTTGGGTGCGGTCAGGCCGTTGCTGGCGCCGTCCTGGTTGACGGCCGTACCCCGGATCACCGCCAGCACCCGGTGGCCGTTCTTGCGGGCGTCGGAGAGTCGTTCGACGAGGAGGAGGCCGACGCCTTCGGACCAGCCGGTGCCGTCGGCGTCGTCGGAGAAGGACTTGCAGCGGCCGTCGGTGGACAGGCCGCGCTGGCGGGAGAACTCCACGAAGGTGGCGGGTGTGGCCATGACCGTGGCACCGCCGGCGAGGGCCAGGTCGCACTCGCCGTTGCGCAGCGCGCTCGCGGCCATGTGCAGGGCCACCAGTGAGGACGAGCAGGCGGTGTCGACCGTGATCGCCGGACCCTCGAAACCGAAGGTGTACGACAGCCGGCCGGAGGCGACGCTGCCCGCGCTGCCCGCGGCGAGATAGCCCTCCAGTTCCGCCGGGACGGACCCGGTGGCGGTGGCGTAGTCGTGGTACATCACACCGGTGAAGACACCGGTGCGGCTGCCGCGCAGCTCGGCCGGGACGATGCCCGCGTTCTCCAGCGTCTCCCAGGCGGTCTCCAGCAGGAGGCGCTGCTGGGGGTCGGTGGCGGTCGCCTCCCGGGGCGACATGCCGAAGAACTCCCGGTCGAAGAGGTCCGCGTCGTGCAGGAAGCCGCCCTGGCGGACGTACGACGTGCCCACCCGGTCGGGGTCCGGGTCGTACAGCTTGTCGATGTCCCAGCCCCGGTTGGACGGGAACTCGCTGATGGCGTCGACCCCGTTGGCGACCAGCTCCCACAGGTCCTCGGGAGAGGACACACCGCCCGGGTACCGGCACGCCATACCGACGATCGCGATCGGCTCCATGGAGGCGGAGTCGGCGGTGACCGCGACCGCCCCGGAGACCTCCTCGCCGAACAGCTCGGAGGCCAGGTGTGCGGCGAGGGCGGCGGGGTTGGGGTGGTCGAAGACCAGGGTGGTGGGCAGCCGGAGTCCGGTGGCGTGGTTGAGCTGGTTGCGCAGTTCGACCGCGGTCAGTGAGTCGAAGCCCAGGTCCTGGAAGGCGCGTTGGGCGTCGACGGCTGCGGCGTCGGCGTGTCCGAGGACCGCGGCGACCTGGGTGCGCACGAGGTCGAGCAGGGCCTGTGCGCGCTCCTCCGGGGACAGAGCGCCCAAGCGCTCGGCCGGCGAGGAGGCGACTGCGTCGCGCGCGTCGTTCGCGCGCCGCGGACCGACCGGGACCAGGGCGCGCAGGAGCGGACTCGGTGCCTCGTGCCGTGCGCGCAGCGCCGCCGCGTCGATACGGCTCACCGCGAGGACCGGCTCGGTCCCCGCCAGGGCGGCGTCGAACAGCTCCATCGCCTCGTCCGCGCCGAGCGGCAGCAGCCCCAGGCGCTTGATGCGCTGGAGGTCCGTCTCGTTCAGGTCGCCGCTGATGGTGCTGGTCTGGTTCCACAGGCCCCAGGCGAGGGACACGCCGGGCAGTCCGAGGGCCGCGCGGTGCTGGGCGAGGGCGTCCAGGTAGGTGTTGGCCGCCGCGTAGTTGGCCTGGCCGGCGTTGCCGATCAGGCCCGCGATCGAGGAGTAGAGGACGAACGCGTCGAGTTCCAGGTTCCGCGTCAGCTCGTGCAGATGCAGGGCCGCCTCCGCCTTCGCCGCCAGGACGGTGTCCAGGCGTTCGGGGGTGAGGGCGGTGACGACGGTGTCGTCCAGTACGCCCGCGGTGTGGACGACGGCTTTCAGGGGTCGGTCGGTGGGGATGGTGGCCAGCAGGGCGGCGACCGCTTCCCTGTCGGAGACGTCGCAGGCGGCGAGGGTGACGTCGGCTCCGAGTGCGTGGAGTTCGTCGCGGAGTTCGGTGGCGCCTGGTGCGTGGGGGCCGCGTCGTGAGACGAGCAGCAGGTTGCGTGCCCCGTGTGTGGTCACGAGGTGCCGGGCCAGTACGGTGCCGAGTGTTCCGGTGGCTCCGGTGATCAGGACGGTGCCCTGGTCCCAGCGGGGGGTGGGGGTGGTGTCGGGTTCGTGGGTGGTGCGGCTGAGGCGGGGGACGTGGATGGTGCCGGCGCGTTGGGCGAGTTGGGGTTCGCCGGTGGCGAGGATCTTGTGGGTGTCGGGTTCGGTTCCTGGTTCCAGGTCTGCCAGGACGATCCGGCCGGGGTGTTCGGTTTGTGCTACTCGGATCAGGCCGGTCACGCCGGCGGCGGCAAGGTCGGCGATGTCCTCTCCGGCTACCGCGACGGCGCCTCGGGTGATCACGAGGAGGGTGCGGTCCGTGTTGGTCTCGTCGGTCAGGAAGTGCTGTATCTGATGCAGGGTCTCGTGCAGGACCTGGGGTGCGGACCGTCCGGCGGAGACGACTTCCAGCACCTCGACCCTGTCCGACACCGAGACGGAGTCAGTGTCCGGTGCCGAGACCGAGGCCGTGCCATTGTCCGCCACGGTCTTCCACCGCACCGCGAACAACCCGTCCCGGCCGCTCCGGGCCGCCGCCCCCCGCAGCGCCTCCTGCGACAACGGACGCAGCACCAGCGAAGCGACGGACGCCACCGGAGCACCCGTGCCGTCCGCCACCGCCAGTCCGACCGAGCCGGAGGCGTCGAGGGAGAAGCGGACCCGGACCGTTGCGGAGCCCACCGCGTGGATCGTGACGCCCTCCCAGCCGAAGGGCACGAGGGCCTCCCGGTCCGGGTCCACCACGCCGGGCAGCAGTGTGTGGAGGGCGGCGTCCAGCAGTGCGGGGTGCAGCAGGTAGCGCCCTGCCTCGGCGCGCAGTGCCTCGGGCAGGACGACCTCGGCGAAGATCTCGCCCTCGCCCCGCCAGGCCCGCTTCAGCCCGCGGAACGCCGGACCGTAGGCGTAGCCCAGCTCCTCCAAGCGCTCGTACACGCCCTCCAGCGGCACCTCCCGCGCGCCGGCCGGAGGCCACACCGTCAGCGACTCGCCCCCGGACGCGTCCGAGGGGGCCAGGCGTCCCCGGGCGTGCAGCGTCCACGCGTCCTCGCCCGGCGTACCGGCCTCACCGTCCGGGTCCTCCGGCTCGGGCCGCCCGTACACCTCCACCCCGCGGCGCCCGGCACCGTCGGCCTCGCCGACGACCACCTGGACCTGCACCCCACCCCGCGCAGGCAGCACCAACGGCACCGACAGGGTCAGGTCCTCCACACGGGGGGCGCCGGTCTGCTCGCCCGCGCGCGCACAGAGTTCGACGAACGCGGTGCCGGGCAGCAACGTGGTGCCGAGGACCGCGTGGTCGGCCAGCCAGGGATGGGTGCGCAGCGAGATACGGCTGGTCAGCACGTACTCGTCCCGGGTGGCCAGTCCCAGCGAGGCGCCCAGGATGGGGTGTCCGACGGCCTTCAGGCCCAGTCCTTCGGCGTCGGCGGGGGCGTCGACGGGGTCGAGCCAGTAGCGCTCGCGCTGGAAGGCGTAGGTGGGCAGGGGTGCCGGGGCCGTGGTCGCGGGACGCAGGTAGGCCGACCAGTCGACCGGCACGCCTGTGGCGTAGGCCTGGGCGATGCCGGAGACCAGGGTCCGGGTCTCGTCGTGGTCGCGGCGCAGGAGGGGGATGGCGGTGGCGTCTTCGATGGTGTCCTGGGTGAGGGCGGTGAGGACGGCGTCGGGGCCGATTTCCAGGAAGACGCCTACTCCGGCTTCGCGCAGGGTGGTGAGTGCGTCGGTGAAGCGTACGGTGTGGCGGATCTGGTCGGCCCAGTAGTGGGGGTTGGCGAGTTCGTCGGGGGTGGTGGGGCGTCCGGTGAGGGTGGATATCAGGGGGATGCGGGGTGGGTGGTAGGTGAGGGTGGCGGCGATCTGGCGGAACTCGTCGAGGACGGTGTCCATGTGGGGGGAGTGGAAGGCGTGGGAGACGGTCAGGCGTACGGTTTTGCGGCCCTGTCGGCGCCAGTGGGTCATCTGGTGTTCGACGGCCTGGGTGTCGCCGGAGATGACGGTGGACCGTGGTGAGTTCACTGCCGCGATCGCGATCGTCCCGGGTGTGTCGGTGAGGGTGGCGGTGACTTCGTCCTCGTCGGCCTGGAGGGCGGCCATGGTGCCGCCCTCGGGGGCGGTCTGCATGAGTCGTCCTCGTGCGGCGACGAGTCGTGCGGCGTCGTCGAGTGAGAGGACGCCTGCGGCGTGGGCGGCGGCGAGTTCCCCGATGGAGTGGCCGGCGACGTGGTCGGGGGTGATGCCCCAGGACTGGAGAAGCCGGAACAGCGCGACTTCGACGGCGAAGAGTGCGGGCTGGGTGTATTCGGTGCGGTCGAGGTCCTCGCCGGTGGCGATGACGTCGCTGAGCGGGCGGGGCAGGTGGGGGTCGAGCGCGGCGACGACCTCGTCGAACGCGGTGGCGTATGCGGGGAAGGCCGCGTAGAGCTGTCGGCCCATGCCGAGGCGTTGCGCGCCTTGACCGGTGAAGAGGAACGCTGTCCCGCTCGGGCGGGTGACCTGGGACGGCTGCACACCATCGCCCTGTGCCAACTGCCGCACGCCGTCGAGGAGTTCGTCGCGGTCGGCGCCGGTCACGACGGCGCGGTGCTCGAACGCCGCCCGCTCCGTCGCCAGCGACCTGGCGACGTCCTGCGGGGACAGGCCCAGGTGGGCCTCCAGATGCGACACCAGCCGCGCCGCCTGGTCGCGCAGCGCCTGCACGCTCCTGCCCGACAACACCCAGGGGATCACCGGCAGCGCGGCATGCTCGGTGGCGTCCCGCTCCTCGGTGGTGGCCGGCGGTTCCTCGATGATGACGTGGGCGTTCGTCCCACCGAAACCGAAGGACGAGACGCCCGCGCGGCGCGGCCGGTCCTCGACCGCCGGCCACTCCCGCGCCTCCGTCAGCAGCTCCACCGCACCCGCGTCCCAGTCGACATGGCTGGACGGCTTCTCCACGTGCAGCGTCCGCGGCAGCATCCCGTGGTGCATGGCCTGGATCATCTTGATGACGCCGCCGACGCCGGCGGCTGCCTGTGAGTGGCCGATGTTCGACTTGAGCGAGCCCAGATACAGCGGGCGCCCGTCCGGCCGCTCTTGGCCGTAGGTGGCGAGCAGTGCCTGGGCCTCGATGGGGTCGCCGAGGCGGGTGCCCGTGCCGTGCGCCTCCACGGCGTCCACGTCGCTCGGGCGCAGTCCGGCGTTCGCCAGCGCGGCAAGGATGACGCGTTCCTGGGAGGGGCCGTTGGGTGCGGTCAAACCGTTGCTGGCGCCGTCCTGGTTGACGGCCGTACCCCGGATGACGGCCAGGACGCGGTGGCCGTTCTTCCGCGCGTCGGAGAGTCGTTCGACGAGGAGGAGGCCGACGCCTTCGGACCAGCCGGTGCCGTCGGCGTCGTCGGAGAAGGACTTGCAGCGGCCGTCGGTGGACAGGCCGCGCAGCCGGGAGAACTCCACGAACGCCGTCGGGGTCGACATGACGGCCACGCCGCCCGCGAGCGCGAGGTCGCACTCGCCGTTGCGCAGGGCGTTGACGGCCATGTGCAGGGCGACGAGCGAGGAGGAGCAGGCGGTGTCGACCGTGACGGCCGGGCCCTCCAGACCGAAGGTGTACGCCATGCGGCCCGAGGCGATGGAGCCGGCGCTGCCGCTGAAGAGGTAGCCCTCGTTGCCCTCGGCGGGCAGGTGGGGCCGGGAGCCGTAGTCGTTGTACATCGCACCGGTGAAGACGCCGGTGCGGCTGCCGCGCAGCCCGGCCGGCAGGATCCCCGCGCTCTCGAAGGTCTCCCAGGCGGTCTCCAGCAGCAGCCGCTGCTGCGGGTCGATGGCGGTCGCCTCCCGGGGCGACATGCCGAAGAACTCCCGGTCGAAGAGGTCCGCGTCGTGCAGGAAGCCGCCCTCGCGGACGTACGACGTCCCCGGCCGCTCGGGGTCCGGGTCGTACAGCTTCTCGATGTCCCAGCCCCGGTTGGACGGGAACTCGCTGATGGCGTCGACCCCGTTGGCGACCAGCTCCCACAGGTCCTCGGGAGAGGACACACCCCCCGGGTACCGGCACGCCATGCCGACGATCGCGATCGGCTCCCGTGCCCTGTCCTCGGTCTCGCGCAGCTGCCTGCGCGCGTCGCGCGCGTCGGCGATGGCCTTCTTGAGGTATTCGCGGAGTTCCTGCTCGTTCGCCACTGATCTCAGCTCCCCGTCGTCAGGTGGCTCGTGCTTGGTCTGGTGGATCGTGCGGTGGTGTGCCGCGGCGGTGGCACGCCGGGCGCGCGAAACCGCCCCGGAGCCGACCCCCTCGTCGGCTCCGTGAGCGGTCGCCCGGTCAGTTCAGGTCGTCGAGGAGCGCGAACAGCTCCTCGTCGCTCGCGTTGTCCAGGTCGTCGGCCGCCGGTACCTCGTCGGCGGGCACGCGGCCGCTCGCGCGCTCGGCGACGTCCAGCAGCTCGCGCAGCTGCCCGGCGACGCTTTCGTAGGCCTCGGGATCGGCGGCGGCCGACTGGACGGCGGCCCTGAGCCGGCCGAGCTCCACGACCACCGAGTCGGCGGGCGACGCCGTCTCCACCCTGAGCTGCCCGTGCAGGTGTGCGGCGAGGGCGGCGGGGTTGGGGTGGTCGAAGACCAGGGTGGTGGGCAGCCGGAGTCCGGTGGCGTGGTTGAGCTGGTTGCGCAGTTCGACCGCGGTCAGTGAGTCGAAGCCCAGGTCCTGGAAGGCCCGTTGGGCGTCGACGGCTGCGGCGTCGGCGTGTCCGAGGACCGCGGCGACCTGGGTGCGCACGAGGTCGGTCAGGGCCTGTTCGCGTTCCTCGGGGGACAGGGCGCCCAGGCGCTCGGCCAGCGAGGGGCCCGCGTCCTGGCCACCGGACCGACCGGCCGAGGCGGCCGTGCGGCGGCGGCCCACCGGGGCCAGATCGCGCAGCAGCGGAGGCAGGGCGTCACCCGCCCTGCGCAGCGCGGCCAGGTCGAGTCCGCTGACGGCGAGGAGCGGTTCGGTTTCCGCGAGGGCGGCGTCGAACAGCTCCATCGCCTTGTCCGTGGCCAGCGGTTCGAGGCCGATGCGGGCCAGGCGGCGCAGGTCCGTCTCGTTCAGGTCGCCGCTGATGGTGCTGGTCTGGTTCCACAGGCCCCAGGCGAGGGACACGCCGGGCAGTCCGAGGGCCGCGCGGTGCTGGGCGAGGGCGTCCAGGTAGGTGTTGGCCGCCGCGTAGTTGGCCTGGCCGGCGTTGCCGATCAGGCCCGCGATCGAGGAGTAGAGGACGAACGCGTCGAGCTGCTCGCCGAGGGTGGCTTCGTGCAGGTTCCACGCGGCGTCGGTCTTGGGCCTCAGGACTGTGTCCAGGCGTTCGGGGGTGAGGGCGGTGACGACGGTGTCGTCCAGGACGCCCGCGGTGTGGACGACGGCTTTCAGGGGCCGGTCGGTGGGGATGGTGGCCAGCAGGGCGGCGACGGCTTCCCTGTCGGTGACGTCGCAGGCGGCGAGGGTGACGTCGGCGCCCAGTGCGTGGAGTTCGTCGCGGAGTTCGGTGGCGCCCGGTGCGTGGGGGCCGCGTCGTGAGACGAGCAGCAGGTTGCGTGCGCCGTGGGTGGTCACGAGGTGCCGGGCCAGTACGGTGCCCAGTGTTCCGGTGGCTCCGGTGATCAGGACGGTGCCCTGGTCCCAGCGGGGGGTGGGGGTGGTGTCGGGTTCGTGGGTGGTGCGGCTGAGGCGGGGGACGTGGGTGACGCCGGCGCGCAGGGCCAATTGTGGTTCGCCGGTGGCGAGGATCTTCTGGGGGTCGGGTTCGGTTCCTGGTTCCAGGTCTGCCAGGACGATCCGGCCGGGGTGTTCGGTCTGTGCTACTCGGATCAGGCCGGTCACGCCGGCGGCGGGAAGGTCGGTGATGTCCTCCCCGGTTACCGCGACGGCGCCTCGGGTGATCACGAGGAGGGTGCGGTCCGTGTTGGTCTCGTCGGTCAGGAAGTGCTGTAGCTGGTGCAGGGTCTCGTGCAGGACCTGGGGTGCGGACCGTCCGGCGGAGACGACTTCCAGCACCTCGACCCTGTCCGACACCGAGACGGAGTCAGTGTCCGGTGCCGAGACCGAGGCCGTGCCATTGTCCGCCACGGTCTTCCACCGAACCGCGAACAACCCGTCCCGGCCGCCCCGGGCCGCCGCTCCCCGCAGCGCCTCCTGCGACAACGGACGCAACGTCAGGCCGTCCACGGACGCCACCGAGGCGCCCGTACCGTCGGCCACCGTCAGCGACGCCTCCAGGGTCTCGGACTCCTGGTCGGACACGGTCAGGCGGACGCGCAGCGCGGTGGCGCCCACCGCGTGGAGGGTGACACCCGACCAGGCGAAGGGGAGCCGGGCCCGGCCGGCCTCGTCGACGACGCCGGGCAGCAGTGTGTGGAGGGCGGCGTCCAGCAGTGCGGGGTGCAGCAGGTAGCGCCCCGCCTCGGCGCGCAGTGCCTCGGGCAGGACGACCTCGGCGAAGATCTCGCCCTCACCCCGCCAGGCCCGCTTCAGCCCGCGGAACGCCGGACCGTAGGCGTAGCCCAGTTCCTCCAACCGCTCGTACACGCCCTCCAGCGGCACCTCCCGCGCGCCGGCCGGAGGCCACACCGTCAGCGACTCGCCCCCGGACGCGTCCGAGGGGGCCAGGCGTCCCCGCGCGTGCAGCGTCCACGCGCCCTCGCCCGGCGTACCGGCCTCACCGTCCGGGTCCTCCGGCTCAGGCCGCCCGTACACCTCCACCCCACGGCGCCCGGCACCATCGGCCTCACCGACGACCACCTGGACCTGCACCCCACCCCGCGCAGGCAGCACCAACGGCACCGACAGCAGCAGTTCGTCCAGTGTCCCGGTGCCGGTCTGCTCGCCGGCCCGCGTCGCCAGCTCCACCAGAGCGGTGCCCGGCACCAGGACGTTGCCGTCGACGGCGTGCTCGGCCAGCCAGCCGTGGGTGTGCGGAGACAGCCGCCCGGTGAAGACGTGGGTGTCCCGGTCGGCCAGGCTCACGGCCGCGCCGAGCAGCGGGTGCCGGGCGGGGGTCAGGCCGAGGCCGACGGCGTCCAGCGGGGCGCCCGGGCCGTCCAGCCAGTACCGCTGGCGCTGGAAGGCGTACGTGGGGAGGTCGACCCTCCGCGCGCCGGGCAGGACCTTGGCCCAGTCGGGTCCGGATCCGCGCAGCCGCAGCAGGGCCAGCGCCGCGGCCACGGACTCCGCCTCGGGCCGGTCGCGCCGCAGCGCCGGGGTGAGCACGCCGGCCCCCCCGGCCAGGCTTGCCTCGGCGAGCGCGGTGAGGACGCCGTCCGGGCCCAGCTCCAGGTAGTCGGTGACGCCCTCGGAGCGCAGGAACCTCACGCCGTCGTGGAACCGGACGGTGCCGCGGATGTGGCGGACCCAGTAGTCGGGTGACGTCAGTTCCTCGTCGGTGGCGAGGACGCCCGTCACATTGGAGACGACGGGGATCTCGGGGGCCCTGAAGGTCAGGTCCGCGATGGTGTCGCGGAATTCGTCGAGGACCTCGTCCATGTGCGCGGAGTGGAAGGCGTGCGAGACGGCCAGCAGCCTGACCCTGGCGTCCTTGGCCCGCCAGTCCTCCATGACCTCGGTGACGACGTCCTCGTCACCGGAGATCACCGTGGCGCGCGGGCCGTTGGCCGCGGCGACGGAGACGCGCTCCTCGCCGTGGGGGAGCAGGGAGGCACGGACCTCGTCCTCCGCGGCCTGGATCGAGGCCATCGCACCGCCCTCGCGGGCGGCCTGCATCAGGCGCCCGCGCTCCGCGACCAGGACACAGGCGTCGTCGAGGTCGAGCACGCCGGCCAGATGGGCGGCGGTGACCTCGCCGAGGGAGTGGCCGAGCAGGTAGTCCGGCCGCACACCGTAGTGCTCGAACAGGCGGTACAGGGCGACTTCGACCGCGAAGAGCGCGGCCTGGGTGAAGGCCGTCTGGTCGATCAGCGCGGCGTCGGCGGACGTCTCCGGGGCGAACAGCACCCCTTTCACCGGACGGGCCAGCTCCCGGTCCAGGCGGGCGCACACCTGGTCCAGCGCCTCGGCGAACACCGCGTTGGTCTCGTACAGCTCGCGGCCCATGCCGAGCCGTTGGGCGCCCTGTCCGGTGAACAGGAAGGCGGTCTTGCCGGGGTGGGCGGTACGGGTGCGCACCACGCCGGGGACCTGCCGGCCGTCGGCCGAACCGGCGAACGCGGCCAGCCTTTCCAGGAGCGTCTCGCGGCTGTCGCCCAGGACGGCGACGCCCTCGTCGAGCAGGGCGCGCCCGGTGGCCAGCGAGTAGGCGACGTCGGCCGCCTCCAGCCCGGGCTTCGCCTCGACGAACCGGCGCAGGCGCTCGGCCTGGTCGCGCAGTGACTTCTCGGTCTTGCCGGTGAGGATCCACGGCAGGACGCGGGCGGGCGCACCGGACGTCCCGGCCGGGCGCGGCTCGGCCGGGGGTTCCTCGATGATGACGTGGGCGTTGGTGCCGCTGATGCCGAAGGAGGAGACGCCGGCGCGGCGGGGCCGGCCGTCGGTCGTGGGCCATTGCCGTGCCTCGGTCAGCAGGTGGACGGCACCGGCGTCCCAGTCGACGTGGCTGGAGGGTTTCTCGGCGTGCAGTGTTCGCGGGAGTGTCCCGTGGTGCATGGCCTGGATCATTTTGATGACGCCGCCGACGCCGGCGGCTGCCTGTGAGTGGCCGATGTTCGACTTGAGCGAGCCCAGATACAGCGGGCGCCCGTCCGGCCGCTCCTGGCCGTAGGTGGCGAGCAGTGCCTGCGCCTCGATGGGGTCGCCGAGGCGGGTGCCGGTGCCGTGCGCCTCCACGGCGTCCACGTCGCTCGGGCGCAGGCCGGCGTTCGCCAGCGCGGCAAGGATGACGCGTTCCTGGGAGGGGCCGTTGGGTGCGGTCAGGCCGTTGCTGGCGCCGTCCTGGTTCACCGCCGTACCCCGGATCACCGCCAGGACGCGGTGGCCGTTCTTCCGCGCGTCGGAGAGCCGCTCGACGAGGAGGAGGCCGACGCCCTCGGACCAGCCGGTGCCGTCGGCGTCGTCGGAGAAGGACTTGCAGCGGCCGTCGGCGGACAGGCCGCGCTGGCGGGAGAACTCCACGAAGGTGGTGGGGCTGTTCATGACCGTGACACCGCCCGCCAGCGCGAGGTCGCACTCGCCGTTGCGCAGGGCGTTGACGGCCATGTGCATGGCGACGAGGGAGGAGGAGCACGCCGTGTCGACCGTGACGGCCGGGCCCTCCAGACCGTACGTGTACGACAGGCGGCCGGACAGGACGCTGGAGAGGTTGCCCGCGAGCAGGAAGCCCTCGAACTCTTCGGGGGTGCCCTCCAGGCGCGAGGCGTAGTCGTCGTACATGGCGCCGGTGAACACACCGGTCTCGCTGCCGCGCAGTGCGGCCGGGTCGATGCCCGCGCTCTCGAAGGTCTCCCAGGCGGTCTCCAGCAGGAGGCGCTGCTGGGGGTCGGTGGCGGTCGCCTCGCGCGGCGACATGCCGAAGAACTCCCGGTCGAAGAGGTCCGCGTCGTGCAGGAAGCCGCCCTCGCGGACGTACGACGTGCCCACCCGGTTGGGGTCCGGGTCGTACAGCTTCTCGATGTCCCAGCCCCGGTTGGACGGGAACTCGCTGATGGCGTCGACCCCGTTGGCGACCAGCTCCCACAGGTCCTCGGGCGAGGACACACCGCCCGGGTACCGGCACGCCATGCCGACGATCGCGATCGGCTCGTCGGTGAGGGTCCCGGCGCGCTCGCGCCGGTCCCGGTCCGCGGGGGCCTGGGTGGACACCGCCTCGGTCAGCAGGTACGCGGCGAGCGCGTTCGGTGTCGGGTGGTCGAAGACCGCCGTGGTGGGCAGCCGCAGACCGGTGGCGGCGGTGAGCCGGTTGCGCAGGTCGACACCGGCCATCGAGTCGAAGCCGAGGTCGTTGAAGGCACGCGCCGGGTCCACGGCCGCGGCGTCCGGGTGGCCGAGCACCGAGGCCACGGTGGCCCGCACCAGGGTCAGCACCGCGTCGCCCCGCTTGTCCTCCGGCAGCCTGGCGATCTGCCGTGCCCAGTCGGAGCCGGCGCCGCCGGACGGACCGGCCTGCGCGGCGCGGCGCGGACGCGGGCGCACCAGGCCGCGGTACAGCGCCGGGACCGGTGCCGCCCCGTCGACCGCGAGCCTGCTCGGGTCCAGGGCCACGGGTGCCAGCAGCGGCTCGTCGCCGGCCAGCGCCAGGTCGAACAGCGCGCGGCCCTCCTCCGGGGTGAGCGGGGTCATGCCGGCGCGCGCCCAGCGGGCGAGGTCGGCGTCGGTGAGGGACGCTCCCATGCCGTGCGTGGCGTCCCACAGGCCCCAGGCCAGCGAAGTGGCGGGAAGGCCCTGTGCCGCGCGGTGCTGGGCGAGCGCGTCCAGGTAGGTGTTCGCCGCCGCGTAGTTGGCCTGGCCCGCGGTGCCGGTGAGACCGGACACGGACGAGAACAGCACGAAGGCCGTCAGGTCCAGGTCGCGGGTCAGTTCGTGGAGGTGCCGGGCGGCGTCCGCCTTGGGCCGCAGCACGGCGTCCAGCTGTGCCTCGGTCAGCGACTCCACGGTCGCGTCGTCCAGGACGCCGGCCGCGTGCACGACGGCGGTCAGCGGGTGCTCGGCCGGGACGGAGGAGACCAGGGCCGCGACGGCGTCCCGGTCGCCGACGTCGGCCGCGGTGACGGTCACCTCGGCGCCGAGCGCGGTCAGTTCCGCGGCCAGTTCGGTCGCTCCGGGCGCGGCGGGGCCCCGGCGGCTGCTCAGCAGCAGGTGCCGTACGCCGTGCCCGGTCACCAGGTGGCGGGCGAACAGGGCGCCGAGCCCGCCGGTGCCGCCGGTGACGAGGACCGTGCCGTCCGGGTCGAAGCGGGGGGTGGGGCGCGCCGCCCCCCCCCAGGGGCGGCCGCGCGCGCGCGCCGGGCCCCGGCCCCCCCCCCCCCGCCCGGGACCGCGCCCCCCCCCCCCCCCCGGCCGCCCCCAGCGCAACCCCC